>JBDTTN010000057.1:0-9858 GCA_039930625.1 Gemmatimonadota bacterium
GGATGCTCCCGCCGATAACCTGGGCTTCCAATGGGCTCACCACGCCGCGGAATCCGGCATTCTCCTTGGGATAGGCATCAGCAAACCGGCGGCCGAGCCGCTCCAGCTCGAGATTGGCCTGCTCGGCCGTCACACCCGGGCGGAGCCGCGCCAGCATTGCGCCATCCACATGCACATCGCGCCGGGACATCGCCACCGGTGCCGGTCCAGCGGAAAGCGCGGTGTACACATCGGCCCACTGCGGGTAACCACTGCCCGGCGGCAGCACCCCGACGATGCGATAGCTCACCGAGGTGGTCGGAAGTTCCTTTCCGACCAGCCCGGGGTCGCCACCGAACTGGCTGCGCCAATAGGCGTAGCTGATCACCGCTGCGGGCGGCGCGCCGGGACGCTCATCGTCCGCGGCCAGCAGCCGACCCAGCACGGGCCTCGCACCTAACACCTCGAGGAACCCGTCGGAGACCAGGGCATGGCCGAACCGCGCCAGTCCGCTCTCGCTGCGCAGCGCGTCCGATTGCCCGATGACATAGCCAATCCCCGCGAAGCTGGTCGCCGCCTGTCGGTAGTCCAGGAAGGTGAGGTAGGAGGGAAGCCGGCTGGTCTGAGCGCTCTGTTCCAGAAATGCCTGCAGCTGGTCCGGGTCACGATAGGAGAGGGGATTGAGCAGCACCCCGTTGACCACCGAGAAGATCGCCGTGTTGGCGCCGATCGCGAGGGCGAGCGTCAGGACCGTGGCCAGGACGAATCCCGGCGCGTGCCGAAGCGAGCGGACTGCAAAACGGAGCTCGTGAATCATGGGGCGAGGCCTCCCGGCCTCGGGTGTCGCGCAGTGAGGCGCCTCGCGAACCGCGACGCGCCAGATTCGGGGCGCGCTAGTCTGACCTGAGGGCCACCATCGGATCGACCCGGGTGGCGCGGCGGGCTGGCAGGAAGCTGGCCGCACTGGCCACGATCAGCAGCACCACGCCGGCCGACGCCATCGTGAGCGGATCGCCAGGGGCAATTCCGTACAGCAGCGTCGCGAGCGCTCGGCCAGCGAGCAGGGCTGCGCCGAGACCGAGGCCGATACCCAGCAGCGCCAGCCGGAGGCCGTCTCCCATGACCATCGCAAGCAGGGCGGAGGGTTCCGCGCCCAGCGCTACCCGGATTCCGAGTTCGTGGGTCCGGCCGCGGACGGCGTAGGCCAGTACGCTGTAGATGCCGATACCCGCCAGCAGCAGTGCAGTGATGGCGTACAGGCCAAACAGCGTTGCGCCCAGCCGCCACGAGCGATAGCTCGGCGCCAGCACTTCCGCGAGCGAGCGGGTCTGCACGTACGGCAGACCGGGCTCGGCGGTCTGCAGCAGCTTCTGGAGCGAGCCCGCGAGGTCGCCGGCGCTCCCACGCGCCCGCACGAACATGGTCAGATGGGTCGTCGCGCCGCTGACCGGTGGCAGCGGGACGTAGTAGAGCGCCTGCTCCTCTTCCTGGGGACTGTAGCGGATGCCGTCCTTCACCACTCCGATCACCGTCGTACAACTCTTCGCACCGGCGACGAGGAGGCACTGTCCGATCGGATCGGCACCTGCGAAGAACCGCTTGGCCATGGTGGCACCCACCAGGGCGACCGTCGGCGCTTGCTGACGGTCCTGATCGGTAAAGCCACGGCCCCGCAGGATCGGCAGACCCATCGTCCGGAAGTAGTCGGCGGTTACCGACTGCAAGTATGGTCCTCCGCTCGACATCCTCGGCAGCGAATCGCGGCCCGCGATTCGCAGTCCGCGCGACATGCTCCATCCGAATGGCTCGCCGAAGGTCAGCGCCACCGACTCGACGGCAGGATTGCCGCGCGCGGCGTTCGCCATCGTCTCGAAGGCGTTGCCGGTCGCGGCACCAGCGAAGCCGGCCCGCGCGGGATCGGTGGTGACCATTACGACCCGGTCGCGGTCGTACCCGATGTCGATCGCCAGAACCTTGCCGAGACTCTGCATGAACAGGCCGGCCCCCGCCACCAGGAGCACGCTCAGTGCGACCTGCAGGACCACCAGTCCCGCGCGCAGCGGGGAGCGCCGGAAGCCGCTGCCTCGGCCACCTTCCTTGAGCATCGGGGTGAGGTCCCCGCGGACCACCTGCAGCGCAGGCACGACGCTCGACAGGAGGGCGGCCGCCAGGGTGGCGGCGAGCGCGATGAGATACACCCGGTGATCCACGGCGAAGCGATCTGCCTGACTATCCGAGAGCAGATAGCCGCGGAGCAGGTCACCACCCCAGGCGCAGACCAGGAGGCCACCGAGCCCTGCCAGCAGGCTCATCAGCAGCCCCTCAAATACCAGCTGCCGCACCACCCTGCCCTGCCGCGCGCCCAGCGACTTTCGGATCGCGAATTCGCGGCCCCGTGCCAGCCCGCGGGCCAGCAGCAGGTTGGCCACATTGGCACAGGCGATGAGCAGCACCATCGCGGACATCCCCGCGAGCCAGAGCGCGAGCCGCGCGTCCTGCGAGTAGTCGGGTCCGCGCATCTCCTGCACCGGTCCCAGCACCACCTCCTGGAAGCCGTTGCGAATGGTTGAGTCGCTGCGCGCAGCGGAGATGATCGCGGTGGCCCGCGCGGCGGCCTGCGCACGGGTGACTCCGGGCGCGAGCCGACCGAGAATATTGATGAAGTACCAGTTCCGGTCGGTGGCATAGTTTCCGCCGAGCGGGTTGTTCACTCCTCCCAGCGGCGCCCAGGCATCGGGCGCCAGGACGTCGCCGCCGTCGAACCCGCGGGCAGCTACTCCGACCACGGTGAACACCTGCGCGTCGATCGGCAGGCTCCGCCCGACGATGTCCCGGTCGGCTCCGAACCGGGCTCGCCACATCGCCTCACTCAGCACTACCGCCGGCGACCCGTTATCCGCCCGGCCATCCTCGGGGGTGAGCAGCCGCCCCAGGAGCGGCTGGGTGCGGTAGAGCCCGAAGTAGTCGCCGGCCACCATCGCCAGATTCACCGGGTGCGCCTCTGCGCCACGCCCAAACGAGGCCCGGGTCATCCACATGCCAGCCACACTCGAAAACATCGAGCTGCCGGACAGATCGGTGAGGTCGGGGTACGAAACCGATGAGTTGGTCCAGCCGCCGAACTGCTCACTGTGGAACCGGAAGTAGCTCCGCACCACCCGGCCGGGCTCCTCGACCGCGGCGGGCGGCCGGAGCAGCAATGAATCCAGCACGCTCACCAGCGTGGTGGTGGCGCCGACGCCGAGCGCGAGGGTGAGTGCGGCCGCCGCGGTGAAGCCGGGGGCGCGCCGAACGGTACGCCACGCCGCATTGAGATCATCAAACAGAGTCATTGCAGTCCTCGCGGGGTCGGATGCCCTGGCAGTCGGCTCGTGAAGCGCATTGACATTCGCTTCACTCCGACCGGAGCGCGACCATCGGATCGACCCGGGCGGCGCGGCGTGCGGGGATATAACTCGCGCTGAGCGCGACGAACACAAGCAGGAACGCGACGACGGCCAGCACCAGCGAGTCGGTGGGCGAGACTCCGAAGAGGAGCCCGGAAACCACCTGGGCCAAGCCCATCGCCGCGGCGATGCCTATGCCCACGCCGAGACTGGCGAGTCGCATTCCATTCGCCATGACGAGCCGGGCGATCTCCAGCCCCGTGGCACCCAGCGCGACGCGGATCCCCAGTTCGCGTCGCCGCTGGCTCACGGTGTACGCGACCAGGCCGTACAGGCCCACGACCGCGAGCAGCAGTGCCAGGCCGCCGAGCGCGCCGCTGATGACCGCGGCAAAGCGGGGGAAGAGCAGTGCCCTCCCCTGCAGGAGGTCGTCGAAGGTCTTGATGTCCGCGACCGGAATGTCCGGGTCGAGGCGGCCCACCAGCTCACGGACGGCCGGTGCCAGACTCAACGGCGCGAGGCTGGTCCGGAGCACCAGCGTCGCCGCATCCACAGGGTCCTGGGCGATGGGGCGATAGACATAGAGTTGCGGCGCTTCTGTCAGGCGGCGCACCTTCACGTCTGCCGCGACACCGATCACCTCCGTCGGCCGGGCATCCGCCGCGCCGATCCGCACCCGCTGACCGATGGCCGATCGCCCCGGCCAGGAGTGCCGGGCCAGCGCCTCACTCACGATGGCGACGGGGGCGGCGCCGCTGTCGTCGGAGGCGAGGAACTCGCGCCCTTCGAGCAGCCGAGTCCCGATCGCGGTGAAGTATCCCGGCGAGACCGAACTCCACCCCGCCAGCTCTCCGTTCTGCTTGGTTCCCTGTGACTCCGCCCCATCCACGAAGAGGCCCCCATCCCGAGCGAGGAATTCGAGCGGGAGCGCACCGGCGAGCGTGGCATCTGCAACCCCGGGAAGCCGGCGGGCGCCTTCAAGCAGCGTCGCATAGAATCGGGCACTCCGCGGACCGTCGTATCCGGCGAGGGCCGGGTTGACCGAGACCAGCAACATGCTGTCCGTGTCGAACCCTGGCTTGACCTGCCGCATCGCGAGCAGGGTACGCAGCCCGAGCCCCGTGCCGACCAGCAGCAGGCATGAGACCGCCACCTGGCCGACGACAAGTGCGCTGCGGAGACCGGCGCGCCGCCGCCCCTGGCCACCGCCGCCCCCATCCTTGAGGGTGCTCACCAGCGATGGGTTGGACGACTGCAGCGCCGGCAGCAGGCCGAATCCGATCGCCGCGAGCAGGGTCGCGACCGCAGTCCATCCCAGGACCCGGAAGTCCAGCGGGAAGTCCAGTGCGAACGGGATGTCGGTGGGGAACCGGACCGCGCCGGCCAGGGCGCCCCCCGCGGCCACGGCGAAGCCAACACCTAACACACCGCCCAGCAGTGCGAGCACCAGGCTCTCGGTGAAGAGCTGCGCCAGCAGCCTGCGGCGCGAGGCGCCCAGTGCCAGCCGCAGCGCGATCTCCCGCTGCCGGGAGATCGCCCGGGCAAGCAGCAGGCTCGTCACATTCGCCGCCGCGACCAGCACGACGAGGGCGCCGACTCCCAGGAGGATGCGGAACAGCAGCCTGGTCCCCGCGGCCAGCGGACCCGCTTCGGGGCGCGCATCCCGCTCGAGGATGGCCTCAGCGGTGAGGCCGGCGTTCGTGGCGGGGAATTCGGTGGCGAGCCGGCTGGCAATCGCCGCAACCGCCTGACTGGCCTGTTCCACTGTCGTGCCGGGACGGAGCCGACCCATCATCCGCAAGCTTGTCTGGCCGCGGTCGTCCAGCCGCGTCCTGGTGCCAGGCGTGAGTACCGAGTACTGCGTTACCGGCACCCAGAACTGCGACGAGAAGCCGACGTAATAGATCCCGTGAAATTCAGGCGGAGCGACGCCGATCACCGTGAACTCGTGTCCGTTGATCCGGATCGTCCGCCCGAGCTCCCGGGGATCGGCCCCCAGCCGCGCCCGGTAGAATCCATCGCTCACCACGACGACCGGCGGCCCCCCGGCGCTCCCCCCTTCTTCCGCGTTGAATCCCCGACCGAGTGCGGGCGAGACGCCCAGGAAGTCGAAGTAGTTCCCGCTCACCAACTCACCGTACACCCGCTCACCGGCACCAGCCACCCCGATACTCACCGGAATCGCCGTGTACGCGATCATCCCTTCGAATGGCGCGGCGTGCTGCAGGTCGAGGTAGTCCGCGTAGGAGAAGTCCTGGTATTCACCGGTGGCTGTCCGCTGCGCATAGATCAGCGCAAGCCGCTCGGGCGCGCGCACCGGCAGTGGCCGCCAGAGGAAGGTGTTGGCAATGCTCAGCACCGCGCCGACGGCGCCGACCCCGAGGCCAATCGTCGTCGCCGCGACGAGGGTGAATCCGGGCGAGCGCCTCAAGGTCCGCAGCGCGAACCGGATATCCTGGATAAGTGTCATGCGCGTCGACCCAGACTGAGATGAACGATCGATGGACCCGAGGACCCGCTGCGCCACTCGCTACTCCATCCGGAGCGCGACCATCGGATCGGTGCGGGTCGCCCGCCGCGCCGGCACCCAGGTGGCGATCACGGTGACGGCGACCAGCAGCAGCACGATCAGACCGAACGTCATCGGGTCGGTGGTGCTCACTCCGAACAGCATGCTCCGCAGCACCCGGGTCAGCGCCAGCGCGGCCACCAGGCGCGCGCCGATGCCCCCCAGCACCAGCCGCATCCCCTGCCCAAGCACCAGCCGCAGCACCTCGGCGCGGTCCGCGCCGAGCGCGAGGCGCACCCCCAGCTCCTTGGAACGCTGGGTCACCGTGTACGACATCACGCCGTACAGCCCGATCGCCGCGAGGGTCGCCGCCAATCCGGAAAAGAGCGCGAGCAGTATCATCGAGAACCGGCGCGGGCCGGTGCTGGCCTCGATCATGCTGACCATGGAACTCGCACCGGTGATCGGCAGGTGGGCGTCGACCGTGCGGACGGCGGCCTTGGCGGCGCTCAGCACCGACAGTGGGTCGCCGGCGGTGCGCATCGCCACCGCGAGGAACGGCAGATCGGCCTGCTTGAGAGGCAGGTAGAGCTGCACTCGGCGCTGTGCGTCGAGGCCCTCCTGCGTCATGTGCCCCACGACACCTACCACCTCGATCCAGGCAATTGCGGAGTCGGTAGGACTGTTGAACGTCACCCGCTTGCCGATGGGGTCCTCATTCGGCCAGAAGCGCTGAACCATCTCTTCGTCCACGATGGCGACCGCCGGTGCACCGGACTTGTCGTCCTCCGTGAACTGCCGCCCCGTCTTGAGCGGCGCCCCGAGTGTCGGCAGGAAGCCCGGTGTCACCAGCCGGATATCACCCCATGGCCCCGGAGCGTTCGCCGGCGTCTGATAGCCCTCCACGGTGAAGCTGGCGGTTCCCCATTGGCCGCCGAACGGCATTACGGAGGTACCCCCGACGGACTGCACTCCGGGCACGGTCCTCAGACCGGTGACGATCCGGTCCCAGGCTGCCAGCCGAAGCGTGTCGTTGGCGTAGCCGGTGCGCGGCAGCGCGAGATTGAAGGTGAGCAGGTGCTCGGGCTGAAAGCCCGGATCCACGCCCGCGAGCCGAGCGAAGCTCCGGACCAGCAGCCCGGCGCCAACCAGCAGGGTGAGTGCAAGCGCGACAGTGGCGACGACCAGCCCGCGACGAAGCGCCAGCCCGCTGCGGTCCCCGGCCGATCCACGCCCCGACTCCTTGAGCGTCTCGTGCACGCTGGTCCGAGCCACGCGGAGTGCGGGTGCCAGCCCGAACACCAGTCCGGTGAACAGTGAGAGCAGCGCCGTGAACAGCAGCACTCGGCCGTCGACCCCGAAGTCCCCCGTCGGTGGCAGGTTGGGATTGAGGGCGAGCAGTCCCGGCACCCCCCATTCGGCGAGCAGCAGGCCGAGCGATCCGCCGATGAGCGCCAGCAGTACGCTCTCGGTAAGGAGCTGTCGGACCAGCGCGGAGGGCGAGGCCCCCAGGGCCACCCGCACGCCGATCTCGCGTGACCGCGCGGCCGCGCGGGCGAGGAGCAGGTTCGCCACGTTGGCGCACGCGATGAGCAACACGCAGAACACCGCACCGAGCAGCACCAGCAGCGCCGGCCGAATCTGGCTCGTGGCCTGCTCGTTGAGCGTGATGCTGAGGAGCCCCCAGTCAGGCGAGAAACGGGTGGGGTTCTCGGTGCGGAGCCTGACACCGAGAGCATCCATGCGGCGGGCTGCCTCCTCGACGCTGACGCCGTCCTTGAGCCGCCCGATGAACTGCAGGTATTCGTTGGTCCAGCGATTGGGGTCATCCTGCCCGGGAAGGAAGACCAGGGGGACCCACAGCTCGGTCGTCCGATTCCAGAAGTCGCGGAAGCTGGCCGGCATGACGCCGACGATCTCGTACGATTCGCCATCAAGCTGCAGCTTCTGGCCCACCGCCTTCGGATCGCCACCGAGGACCCGCTGCCAGAAACCCTGGCTCACCACCACCACCTTGTCGCGTCCTGCCTGCGCCTCATCCGGGAGAATCCCCCGGCCCAGTGACGGCGGCACCCCGAGCATCGAGAAGAAGTCGCCCGAGACCTGACTGGCGGTGATCCGGGTGGGCTCGCCCCTGCCGCTCAGCGTTGGCCCCCAGCCATTCTCCACCGCGGCCTGCTCGTAGACATCCTTCTGCTCGTGGTAGGCCAGGAAACCTGGCACCGATAATGAGGCGTGCAGATCGTTGAGCGTGGGGTAGTGGTGCCACAGCGTGACCAGCCGTTCCGGGGCACGATACGGCAGGGGACGGAGCAGTACGGCGTTGATGACCGAGAAGATCGCGGTGTTCGCCCCGATACCAAGTCCGAGCGTCAGGACGGCGACTGTGGTGAACCCCGGGCTCTTGCGGAGCGCCCGGAAGGCGTAGCGAAGGTCCTGCAGCAATCGGTTGTTCATGGCGATCAGGCTCCCTGCCGGGTGGGAATCAGGCGGGCGACATGCCTCCGCCGGTGATGTGGCTCAGTCGGCGCGCATCGCAATCATCGGATCGGTTCCCGCGGCTCGGCGTGCGGGGATCCAGGTGGCCACCAGCGCCACCGCCAGGAACAGGACCGGGCCACCTAACAGAGCCGCCGGTTCCACCGGTGCGAGTCCGAAGAGGACCCGCCGCGCCACGATCCCCGCTGCGAGCGCGAGTAGCATCCCCACGCCGATCCCGATGGTGACCAGACGCATCCCTTCGCGGATGGCGAGTGACACGACGGCGCCTGACGCAGCACCAAGTGCCAGCCTGATCCCGATCTCGCGGCGGCGCTGGGTGACCCCGTAGGCCACCACACCGTAGACCCCCAAGCTCGCGAGCAGCATCCCCAGCACGCCGAAGGCCCCGACCGCGAGGCGCCCCACCCGCGCCGGCAGCAGCGCCAGCGCCAGCGACTCGTTGAGAGACCCGAAGTGCTCGATCGGGAACGCTGGGTCGAGCTGCCGGACGATCGCCTTGACCTGACCCGCGAGCTGCAGCGGATCGCCGTGGCTCCGGATCAGCAGGGTGGTCTCATGCCGGCTCACCTGCTCGAGTGGCACGTAGAAGAAGGGACGCGGCGCCTCCCCGGGCTGGCCGTAGGCCACGTCGCCCGCGACGCCGACGATGGTGACCCACGGCCCCGCGTCTCCGCGGAAGCTGAGCCGCCGGCCCAGCGCCGACTGATTGGGCCAGTAGCGCGCCGCGAACGCCGCACTCACGATGGCCACACCGGGAGCATCATTCCGGTCCGCAGCGGTGAAGCTGCGCCCCGTGAGCACCGGCAGGTCGAGGGCCTCGAAATACCCGGGCCCGACGCCGACCCGCCCCACCTCCATGTCTTCGGAGGGCTTCGGCACGTAACCCTCCACGGTCACCCCCGAACGGTTGCCCGAAAGCGAGAGTGGCAGGGTCTCGGTCAGCCCTGCGGCAGTCACACCCGGCAGCGCCCGTACCTGCTCGGCGAGAGTGCGCTGGAAGAGATGGCCGCGCTCCGAATCCCAGCCGTTGAGGCCCCAGTCCGTGGTGAGGATCAATCCGTCGCGGGCGCCGAAGCCCGGGTCGATGGCCGCGGAGCGCGCCACGCTGCTGCCGAAGAGCAGCGCCAGAACCAGCAGTGGCAGCACCAGCGCCACCTGGGTCACGACGAAGATGCTGCGCACCCGCGACCGGCCCGCGAACGCGGTGCCGCCCTGGTCCTTGAGCGCCGGTACCAGGCTCGGCCGGGTGGCCTGCAGCGCCGGGGCCAGACCCAGAACGGCCCCCGTGATCAGCGTGACCAGCACGGTGAAGAGCACCACCCGGAGGTCGAGGGAGAGGTCGAGCGCGACCGGCACCGGCAGGGGGAGGTGAATCGTCTGCACCAGGCCGTTGAGCCACGCCGCCGCCAGCAGCCCCAGCGCGCCGCCGCCGAGCGCGACGAGCAGGCTCTCGGTGAGCAACTGGGTCACGATCCGCCGCCG
>JBDTTN010000058.1:0-9828 GCA_039930625.1 Gemmatimonadota bacterium
TCGAGGATGCGGTCGGCGGTGGTCACGGCTCCAATCTACCAGTAGGTAGGCTTGGAGGAAAGCGGGAAGTTCCGAGTTCCGAGCACTCGGAACCCGGAACTACTTCCCCCCAATCCCTCTCATCTCTCGCTCCAGCGTCAACCGCTCCAGCTTCTCAATTGGCAGCGCCATCATCAGGTCGATCCGCCTGCCGAGTACCGTCATCGTGTCCCGGAAGGCGCGCAGCTTGGTCTCGTCATCGCCCTCGACCTCGGCGGGATCGGGCATGCCCCAGTGCGCCAGAATCGGTGTGCCCGGAAAGATCGGGCAGGCCTCCTTCGCCCTGTCGCAGACGGTTATCACGAAGTCCCACCGCTGCTGATCCAGTCCCTCCAGTCCCTTCGGAGTTCTTCCTTCCCATGGAATCCCCGCCTCGGCCAGCACCTGCACCGCAAAGGGATTGACCCGTGACGCAGGCTTCGATCCGGCGCTGGCGACGTCGAAGCGGTCGGTGCCCTTCCGGGCCAGCAGCGCCTCCGCGATCTGACTGCGGGCGGAGTTGCCGGTGCACAGTACCAGCACACGGAAGCGGCGGGTTGCGTTAGGCATGGTCATGGTGTGGGGGTCAGGTGACGGCGGCGGCCGCGGCTTCGCCGGGAAAGAAGCGCCGGGCCCAGAGGGCGACGTAGACGAGCGCCACCAGCGCCGGCACTTCGATCAGCGGACCGATCACCGCGGCGAGGGCCTCGCCGGAAGCGATACCGAAGGTGCCGATGGCGACGGCGATAGCGAGCTCGAAGTTGTTCCCCGTCGCGGTGAACGAGAGCGCCGCGGTCTCGGAGTAGGAGAATCCGAGCCGGCGTGACAGGGTGAACGCCACGCCAAACATCACCGCGAAATAGGCCAGCAGCGGGATGGCGACCCGGATCACCTCGAGTGGTCGTTCCACCAGCCGGTTCCCCTGCATGGCGAACATCAGCACGATCGTGTAGAGCAGGCCGAGCAGGGCCGTAGGTCCGATCCTGGGGAGAAACCGTCCCTCATACCACGCCAGGCCCCGGCGCCGCACCAGCAGTCTCCGGGTGAGATATCCGGCGAGGAGCGGGATACCGAGGAAGATGAGTACGCTCCGGGCGATCAATCCCATGGAGATATCGACCGAGGTCCCGGTTGCGCCGAGCCAGCCTGGAACGACGGCGAGGAAGAAATATCCCAGGATCGAATAGGTCAGCACCTGAAAGACCGAATTGAGGGCCACGAGCACCGCCGCGAGCTCGCCGCTGCCGCAGGCGAGGGTATTCCAGATCAGGACCATCGCGATGCAGCGTGCCAGTCCGACGAGGATGAGCCCGTTCCGGTAGTCAGGCAGGTCCGGGAGCAGCAGCCACGCCAGGCCGAACATGACGATGGGGCCGACGACCCAGTTGAGCAGGAGCGAAGTGCCGAGCAATCGCCGATCGCCCAGATGCGCCCCGATCGACTCATACCGTACCTTGGCGAGTACCGGATACATCATCCAGAGGAGCCCGATCCCGATCGGTACCGACACTCCCGCCACCTGAACTCGATCGAGCAGCGCACCGAGCCCGGGAAACACCCGCCCGAGGATCAGGCCGAGGCCCATCGCAGCGAAGATCCAGAGCGGCAGGAATCGATCGAGAGTGGAGAGCCGCCCGAGCACTGCGGCAGGGCCAGGCCCCGGCGCAACGGCCTGTACACTGGTCATCCGGCCGCCTCGCCGTTACCCGTCTCGAGTTGCTTCGTCATGCAGATGGACGCCAGGCAGAGCGAGGTGAACTGCGGAGTTTCCCGAAGCGCCGCGGGCGCCTGTTCCCGCGGAACCTGGCGAAACCCGCGACTCGCGAAGAACGGCCCAGCGTCCGAGGTCAGCAGATACAGAGCCCCTATGCCTCGCGCTGCTGCGAGTCGTTCGGCTTCGAGCACCAGCGCGGAGCCAAGCCCGCTGCCGCGCCGATCAGCCCGGACGGCCAGAGAGCGCAGCAGGGCCGCCGCTCCATATGGCTGTATCGCCACGATGCCCTCGAGACCGCGACCATCGTGCACGCCCAGAAAATGGGCCCCGCCCTCAATGAGATCGCTCGTCGGGAGCCCGTTTGCCGCGAGGAGTGCAATGATGCCGGGCAGCTCGTCGTCGCCGAGCGGCTGGATACTCACCGTCTACCACCGCAGCAGTCAGGCCCGCAGCCGCAGCCCTCGGGCTTCGTCGCGCGGACGAACGCTCCCATGACCCTGCCGTCGAGTTCGGCGGCGATCCGGTCGGCGTCCAGGCCCGCGCTGGCGAGAAACTCGCGCGCATCCTCGGATCGGTAGATCCGGGTCGGCTCCACCGAGGCACCGGTGAATCCAGCGCGTGTCAGGCGCGTGATGTAGTCGGCTTCATCGAGGGCGCCCGCCACGCAGCCGGTCCACAGGTTGAGACTCGTCCGCACCGATTCGGGGATCGCGCCGCGGGTGACGACGTCCGAAACCGCGAAGCGGCCGCCGGGCTTCAGCACCCGAAATGCCTCGGCGATCACCCGGTCCTTGTCCGCGGAGAGATTGATGACACAGTTGGAGATGATGACGTCAACGGAATTGTCGGGGAGCGGGATCGCCTCGATCTGCCCCTTGAGAAACTCCACGTTGGTGGCGCCCGCCCTCACCTGGTTCTCCCGCGCGAGTGAGAGCATCTCGTCGGTCATGTCGAGGCCGTAGGCCTTGCCCGTCGGCCCGACACGACGTGCCGAGAGCAGAACGTCGATGCCGCCGCCTGAGCCGAGATCGAGCACGGTTTCGCCAGGCCGGAGCTCGGCGAGCGCGGTGGGATTGCCGCAGCCGAGTGAGGCAAGCAGCGCCGCCTCAGGGAGGCCTTCGGTCTCGAGGCTGTCGTAGAGGTCCCGGGTGATCGGGTCCGCGCTGCCACAGGAGCTGCCGGTGCCGCAGCATCCCGCCTTATTGCCCTGCACTGCCTCCAGCGCGGCCTTGCCATAGCGTTCGCGAACGATCCCGGTCACGTCGGTCATACGGCGCCTCCATCAAGAAATGTTGATCTATTCGATAAATAGAAAGTGACTCAGCAGCAGCGGGCCTTCACGGTGCGCACCGCTGCCGCGGTCGACAGCTCCATGATCGCTTCATCGAGTCCGTCCAGCGCCCCGGGCACCAGCGAGTAGTAGGCCCAGCGGCCCTCTCGGCGGTCCTGCACCAGACCTGCGTCCTTGAGAGTCCGCAGGTGGAAGGAGAGTCGCGACTGCCCGGATTCGAGTGCCTCCGTCAGGTCACAGACGCAACGCTCCCCACTCCGCAGCATAGCGACGAGGCACAGCCTGGTCTCGTCGGAGAGAGCGTGGAAGACCCGCGCAAGGCGAGTGAGTTCACTGGTGGCGGCTGTCATGGCTGGAACATATCAACTTTCGTTGATTAGTCAAGATGGCTCGGGGTCGAGCGGGAGGATCGCCCCAGGCAAACCGTCTGCCCGGGCGGGACTAGCTCCATAACTCACCCCAAAGAGGCCCCTCGCTGCCGCGAAAAATGCCCCCTCGACGCAGGGTTGTGCCTGCCCGTTCAAACCTTTAGGTTGTAACAGCTTAGTTACCGTATTCGGCGCACCCCGTTCTGAGGATCGAGGCCTAGTGGATACCACGACCCAAGAGAGCGTTCAGCTCTTCGACAAGTGCCGCAACTTCACCAAGGCACGCGAGATTCAGGCTGCCGGACTCTATCCGTACTTCAAGCCGATCTCGGACTCCGAAGATACGACCGTCGTCATCGAGGGCCAGAAGCGCATCATGCTGGGGTCGAACAACTACCTCGGCCTGACCCACCATCCCAAAGTCCTGGAAGCCGCAGCCCGGGCGCTCTCCCGATACGGCTCGGGTTGCACCGGCAGCCGTTTCCTCAATGGCACCCTCGATCTCCATGGGCAGCTCGAGTCTGCGCTCGCCGCCTTCCTCGGAAAGGAAGACTGCCTCGTCTTCTCGACCGGTTACCAGGCAAATCTCGGCCTGATCTCCGGACTCATCGGCCGTGGCGATCTGGTCTATCTCGACAAGCTCGACCATGCCTCGATCGTCGACGGCGCCAAGATGTCGTACGGCGACACCATGCGTTTCAACCATGGCGACCTGGCGGGCCTGGAGCGGATGATCGAACGCACCCGCAACACCCGGGGCGCGATGATCGTGGTGGACGGCGTCTACTCCATGGAAGGCGACATCGCGAATGTGCCGGAGCTGGTGCGGATCGCCAAGAAGCACGGCACCGCGCTCGCGCTCGATGACGCGCATTCGATCGGCGTCCTCGGCCCCAATGGCGAAGGCACCGCCGCGCATTTCGGCATGACCGACGACGTGGACCTGATCGCCGGGACCTTCTCGAAGTCGCTTGCCTCGATCGGCGGGTTCGTCGCGGGTACCGAGAGCGTCATCCACTACCTCAAGCACCACAGCCGCCCGCTGATCTTCACCGCGTCGCTGCCGCCAGCCAACACCGCGGGGGTCCTCGCGGCGCTCGAGGTTATCAAGACCGAGCCGCATCGCCGCGAACTGCTCTGGGCCAACACCCACCGGCTGCACGCCGGCCTGCGCGGCCTGGGCTACAACATCGGCGAGACCGAGACCCCAATCGTGCCGGTGCTGATCGGTCCCCTCGATACCACCTTGATCTTCTGGCGCAAGCTGTTCGACGCCGGCGTCTTCACCAACCCGGTGGCGCCGCCGGCTGTGCCGCCGTCACAGTGCCGTCTCCGCACCAGTCTGATGGCGACCCATACCGCCGATCAGATCGACTTCTGCCTCGAGCAGTTCGGAAAGATCGGACGCGAGCTGGGGGTCATCTGACCACTGACGTCACCGTCCGGCCCGTTCAGGGCCGGGCCGATCTCGCTCGATTCATCGCCTTGCCGTACGAGTTGCACGCGCGGGACCCTAACTGGGTCCCGCCGTTGCGTATGGACATCCGCACCCTGCTCGACCGCAAGAAGAACCCCTTCTTCGAGCACGCCGAGGCGGAGTACTTCGTGGCGGAGCGCGGCGGAAGCGTCGTGGGCCGGATCGCAGCGATCAGCAATCGGCTGCACAACGAGACTCACGCCGATCGCGTCGGCTTCTTCGGATTCTTCGAGACGATCTCCGATCAAGCCGTCGCCGACGCCCTCTTCGCGACCGCCGAGGAATGGCTCCGCGCCCGGGGGCACGACATCATGCGCGGGCCGGCGTCGTTCTCGACCAACGATGAGTGCGGACTGCTCGTGGACGGATACGACACTCCGCCCACACTTATGATGCCGCACAACCCGCCGTACTACGAGCGGCTCATCGAGGCGGCGCGATTCAAGAAGGCCAAGGATCTGCTGGTCTATCGCGGCGGCTGGATCGCGGATTACCTCCCGGTGCCTGAGCGTCTCGCCCGGGGCACCGAACTCCTCCGCAAGCGACTCGGCGTCACCATCCGTCCGCTCAACGTGGCCGACTTCAAGAACGAGGTCGAGAAGATCAAGGTCCTGTACAACCGGTGCTGGGAGAAGAACTGGGGTTTCATCCCCATGACCGACCACGAGATCGACCATCTGGCCGAGCAGTTCAAGCCGGTGGTCAATGCCGACCTGGTTCCCTTCGCGGAGAAGGATGGCGAGGTGATCGGCTTTGGCCTTGCACTCCCCGATCTCAACCAGGTATTCCGTCGGCATCGCTCCGGCCGGCTCACTCCCGCCGTGCTCGCCGATCTCCTGCTGTCGCTGAAGCTCAAGCGCATCCGCCGCGCCCGTATCCTTCTGCTGGGCGTCATTCCGGAGCTCAGGGGCAAGGGCATCGATGCGATGCTCTACCACTGGATCTGGACCAAGTCCGCCGATCACAAGATCTACTGGGGTGAGGCGGGCTGGATTCTCGAGGACAACCCGGCCATGAACGCCGGCCTCGAGAAGATGGAATTCTCGGTGTACAAGACCTACCGCCTGTACGATCGACCGGTATGAAGGCGCTGGTTACCGGTGCGACGGGCTTCGTCGGTAGCCACCTCGTAGAAGCCCTGCTCCGTCGCGGCGCCGAGGTCACGGCGCTGGTCCGCTCCCCCGGCAAAGCCGCCCGCCTGAACGATCTCGGTGTCCGCCAGGTCAGCGGTGACCTGCAGTCAGCCGAGGCGCTCCGCGACGCTGCGGCGGGCCAGGACGTCATCTATCACGTCGCCGGCCTCATCGCGGGGAGGAACGGAGCGGAGTTCCTGCAGGCGAATCGTGAGGGTGCCGAGAACCTGATTGGCGCGATCGGTGATGCGGACCCCCGCTTCATTCTGGTCTCGTCGATGGCGGCGGGTGGTCCAGCCCCACGCGGCCGGCCCCTTTCCGGCGACGAGCCCCCCGCCCCGGTCACGATGTACGGCCGCAGCAAGCTCGCCGGCGAGGAGCTGGTGCAGGGGTCCCGGCTCCGCTGGACCATCATCCGGCCGCCGCTGGTCTACGGCCCGAGGGACGCCGAGGTCCTGAAGGTCTTCCGCATTGCGCGCTCCGGCATCGTCCCCGTGTTCGGCGACGGGAGCCAGGAGCTTTCCGCCGTCTACGGGCCCGACCTCGCCGAAGCGCTGATCGCCGCCGCGGGCTCCAACGCCGCGATCGGCAAGACCTACTATGCCTGCCACGCGGAACGATTCTCCAGCGCCGATTTCGTCCGTGCCGTAGGCAAGTCCATCGACAGGACCGTTCGGGTACTGCCGCTCCCGGAGTGGATCGCCCGGGGCGCACTCGGTCTGACGGGTACCGCCGCACGCCTGACGGGCACCGCCACGATCCTCACGGCCGACAAGGCCAATGAGTTCTTTCAGCCGGCGTGGACTGGTGATCCCGCTCCGCTGACGCGGGACACCGGCTGGCAGGCGGCTCACAATCTCGCTGCGGGTCTCCCGGCGACGGCCCAGTGGTATCGGCAACACGGCTGGATCTGATCCGCCCCGCCGAGCGACTCCTGCTCGGTTACCTCGGTATCACCGTGGTTGTGGGCGCGCTGCGGCTCCCCGAGCAGCCGGCCGTCGCCTGGGTCCTGGTGGCCCATGGCCTCTGCGCCCTGCTCGTCCTGCTCGCCGCACGCCCCGATCTCGGCGCCTTCGGCCGGACCGTGCGTGAGCTCTACCCCCTGCTGATCCTCGGGGCGCTGTATCCCGCGATCGATGTTCTGAACAACTTCGGAGGTGCCTCCACTCACGACGCTACGGTGCGAGGATGGGAGCATCTGCTCTTCGGCCAGGACCTGAGCCGGACGTGGTGGCAATCGGCACCGAGCGTGTTCTGGAGCACCGTGCTGCACGGGGCCTACTTCGCGTACTATCCGATCATCCTCGGTCCACTGATCTACTTCGTCGCGCGGGGCCGGCTGGATGCTGCGCGGCGGACGACGCTGTGGGTGCTGACCACCTTCCTCGTCTGCTATCTGGCCTTCCTCGTCTATCCTGTCGCCGGACCCTACTACGAGTTCCCACGGCCGGATGCGTGGTTCATCGCCAACGCCCCCGCGCGGCTGGTGTATGCGACCCTCGCCGCGGGAAGCGCCTACGGCGCCGCGTTTCCGTCCTCCCATGTCGCCGCGACCCTGGTCGCTACCGCTGCGGCCTTCCGCGGCTCTCGCGCCCTGGGAGCACTACTTGTCGTCCCCGCGGTGTTGCTGACCATCGGCGTGGTGTACTGCCAGATGCACTACGCCGTGGACGCCATTGCTGGAGCCGTGCTGGCTGTCGCAGTCGTGGCACTCGGATCGAGACTCGAGCAGAAACACAAATAGGGGGGCCCGAAGGCCCCCCTACCGTGTGTCAGCGCGCCACCCTGCAGTTGCGCGCGAGCCCGGCTTACTGAACCGTGATGACGCCGTGCATGCCGAACGGGACGTGCGGGGTGCAGTAATAGTGGTAGTCGCCGGCCGGTGCGCCCGCGAACGAGATCTCGTAGGACTCGCCGATGCCAACCTTCATAGGGCCGGACAGCGGAGCCATGGTCTCGGCCATCGCCTTGCCCAGCACGTCGGCGGCACCCGCCGGAATGCTGTCCGCGTGGAACGCAACGTTGTGCGGCGGTCCGCTCTTCACCACGAACTTCACGACATCGCCAGTCTTGATCGTGAGGGCCGCCGGTGTGAACATCGCCTTCTTGCCATCGAAATCCATGTCGACCTCATGGGACTCGCCAGCGGGAGCTGGGGTCACCGCCGGCGCCGCAGCCTGCTCGGCCGGCTTCTCTTCACCACTCTTGCCACCACAGGCCGCCAGGGCCAGTGCCATACCAGCCACCATCGTCATCGCGCGCATCGGGTACCGCCTCCGCTCACAGGAACAGGTAGGTGAGAACGCCTTGTGAAAAGGTTCACAAATGTAAAGCCTCGCCCTGAAAATGGGGAGAGGGTCCACTGGCCGGATTAGATTAAGCGGGTGCACCCACCGCCGCCATGTACCGCGCTCGGATCCCAGTGTCAGGAGATCGCCGTCACCCTCCGGGTCGGCACCCTCGATTCGGGGATCGACTCGGCAGACCACGAGGCCACCTGGCTGATCGGCCACACCGAGCGGATCAGCTTCCGCCAGCTTCGCCGGGTCGGTATCGAGGTGCTGGTCGATGCAACCCTCCACGTTCGGTGCCAGCACCTGAAGGCGGCGACCCTCGATTCCCCGGGGGAGGGGCGATGCGCGGCACACGGCTTCACGGGCCCTCTGCCTCCCCGCAGCCGAGGAGCCGATCAGCCCCGCCGGCTGGGTGCGAATCGGTTCCTGATCGTGGAGCACCACGAGCTCTCGGCGCTGGATCTCCCCTTCCCCCCGCGTTCGCTTCCGGTCCTGGAAGAGGAGAGCAACGGGGAGAATCCCTGCTCCATCGCTCCGTGCGCCACCGCGGACCACACCCGGGGAAGCGCCTGCTGCAGGGATCTGCAGGTCGAAATCGTATGCGCCAAGACCGACACCGCCCTCGAGGCCTTCATCCGTTCGCGCCAGTCACCCTATCTCTGCAAAGTGAGCCGGGAGTCACCTGAATCCCTGGAAGCCGAGATGATCTCTGCCTGCGGGTTTCTGGATGAGCCGGGCGAGAACTGCACCCTGCACGGGCGGAACCGGTCCGATGGGCGGCCGGCCAAGCCGGACCTCTGCAGCCAGTGGCCGGACGACGGGAAGGGAATGCACCCGGGGTGTATCTTCTATACGCCGCCTGCAAGGCGACGAAAGCGACAGTAATGGGGCGGACAAGCGACAGTTGTGTGTGGCTGGCTGAATGCCGGACGTCGTAACTTCATCTGCCGATAAGACCTTCCCCGTTGGCGGAGTCCGGACTGCCCCGCGCTGTGGAGATTCCGATGGGCGACGAACTCGAAGAGCTGTACCGAACCACATATACGACGGTTGTACGCTTCCTATATCGGAAGGTCTGGGACGCTGATCGCGCCCACGATCTGGCCCAGGAAGTCTTTATCCGCGCGATGAATCATCGCCCTGAAAAGCCGCGCGCCTGGTTGTTCGCGGTGGCGGCTAACCTTGCCCGGGACGAAGCAAGGGCGGCGGTACGCAGGAAGCGCCACCTGGTGCTTCTCAAGGATGACCCGATCACCCAGCCCTCGATGCCGCAGGCGGCGGACGAAGCTGTCGAGGACGACGAGCGCCGGGCCAAGGTGGATGGGGCCCTCGCCGCGCTGACCCAGCGCGACCGGGAGGTGCTCCTCCTGTGGGATGCCGGCATGAGTTACCCCGAGATTGCGGCACAGACCGGTCTGGCGGTCGGGGCGGTCGGAACTACCCTCGCCCGTGCCCGGAAGCGTCTCGTCGATGCCTACGACCGAATGGAAAATGAGATCCGTGCGGCACATTCCTGAAGCCGAACTCCACGCC
>JBDTTN010000059.1:0-9761 GCA_039930625.1 Gemmatimonadota bacterium
ACGACCGCCTCGCGGGTCTGACACTGGTCGCAGAGCATCAGCTCCCCACCTCGACTCGATCCACGGGAACCAGCCGTCCCGATTCGACCCCCAGGATCCGGTCGGCGCGCGCGGCGAGGTGCCGGTTGTGGGTCACCACCACGAGGGCCGTCTCGAAATCGCGCGCGAGGGTCGCCAGGAGATCATGCAGCCGGTCCGCCTGGAAGGCATCGAGGTTTCCCGACGGCTCGTCGGCGAGAACCACCTGCGGGTCGTTGGCGAGGGCACGCGCCACCGCTACCCGCTGCTGCTCCCCCCCGGAAAGCTGCTGCGGCCGATGCCGGAGGCGAGCCTCCAGCCCGACCTGGGAGAGGAGCGCTTCGGCGCGGGAACGGGCCACCCCCTCCGGGGTTCCTCCAATGCGCATGGGCATCATCACATTCTCGAGCGCGTCGAAGTCCCTGAGCAGGTGGTGAAACTGGAACACGAATCCGATCCGGCGATTGCGCAACCGCTCCAGCTCCTCGCGTGAGGAGCGGCCATACTCGGTGCCGTCCAGTGTGATGCTCCCCGAGGTGGGCAGATCGAGCGCTCCCAGCAGATGCAGTAGCGTGCTCTTCCCGGCGCCGCTGGCCCCGACAATGGCGACGAACTCCCCCCGCCCCACCTCGAAGTCTACATCCTTGAGAATCTCGAGCGCGCGGCCGTCGCCGTCCACGTAGCTCTTGCGCACGCCGCGCGCCGTCAGAATCGCCGTCATTCGTGCCGGATCGCTTCCACCGGCGTGAAGCGGGAGGCGGAGCGGGAGGGTGGGACCGTGGCGACCACGGCGAGGAGGAGGCTGGCAACGACGACCACGGTCACATCGAGAATCTCGATGTGTACCGGCAGGTGATCGATGAAATACACGCTCGGATTGATCTTGATCCAGCGGCCGCGATCGACGAGGGTGGCGATGCCAAGTCCGCCCACCAGCCCGGTGGAGACACCGAGCAGTCCGATGACCGCTCCCTGCGCCAGGAAGATCCGGGCGATGGAGCCTGCGCCGAGCCCCATCGCTTGCAGGATCCCGATCTCCCGGGTCTTCTCCGCGACGACCATCGTCAGCGTACCGACAATGTTGAACGCCGCGACGATCATGATGAAAAAGATGATCAGTCCCATCGCGACCTTCTCCAGTTCCAGTGCACTGAAGAGGGTCTCGTTCTGGCTCTGCCAGTCGAGCGCGCGATAGGGATAGCCCAGCGTCTTTTCAATGCGCTTGCCGATCGCCGGCGCCTGCCACGGGTCGGCGAGCCGCACTTCGACTCCCGAGACCGCGTCGCCGAGTCCGGTGAAGCGTTGCGCGACCGCGCGGGAGATGACGACGAACTGATTGTCGTAGAGGAACATGCCCGTGTCGAAGGTCCCGGTGACCTCGAAGCGCCAGTATTGCGGTACTCCGACTCCCAGGGCCCGATTGACCTCCGGCGGCTTGGCCGGGACGAGAGTGACCACATCGCCAGGATACACGGTCATCCGTTCGGCGAGCCGGGCGCCGAGCAGAATGGCTCCGTCGACGTCATCACGCGTCGGCTTGAAACTGAGGTCGCCGCGGGTGAGCGAATGCGGCAACGTTGTCACCGACATCGTGCCGGTGTCCGGATCGAAGCCGAGCACATTCACACCCTCGGCGTAGTCCGCGCCGGCGGAGAGCACCGACTGGCTCAGCACCTCCGGCGCCGCGGCCACCACGCCGGGCTCCTTCTTCACCTGCACGATGACATCGCGCCAATTGTCCAGCCTGAGCCCGTTGCCGTAGGTCAGGATCCGCAGGTGCGGGTTCGCGACGAGAATCCGCTCCCGGAGGTCGTTGCGCAGTCCGTTCATGACACCCAGGACCACGATCAGCGCGCAGACCCCGACCGCGACGCCGGCGGTCGCGATCACGGTGATCAGGCTGACCCGGCCGGAGGCGCGCCTGCTGCGGAGGTAGCGCAGGGCGATCTCCCGCTCCAGACGCGAGGGCCAACGGAGCAGATCGCGGAACCGCGCGCCGCCATGGGGCCGGCTGCCTGACGTCGAGGGATCCATCACTCCTCGGGCCGCATCGCCGGAAAGAGAATGACGTCGCGGATGGAGGGCTGATCGGCGAGCAGCATGATGAGCCGGTCCACGCCGACGCCCATCCCGCCGGTCGGTGGCATGCCGTACTCGAGCGCCCGGATGTAGTCGGCATCGTAGGGTTGCGCCTCCTCGTTGCCCGCTGCGCGCTGCCTGACCTGATCGTCGAACCGGGCACGCTGATCTTCGGGATCGTTCAGCTCGCTGTACGCGTTGGCGTATTCCCGGTGCTGGATGAACAGCTCGAATCGCTCAGTCACCCGCGGATCGCTCCGGTGCTCCTTGGCGAGCGGAGAGATGGCCTTCGGGTAGTCCACCACGAATGTCGGCTGCACCAGCGCCGGCTCGAGAAAGGTGCCGAACATCTCATCGAGCAGCTTGCCGCCGGTGAAGGTCTTCAGGTCATCCGCGAGGCGGCCTGCGGAGAGCAGCCGGGCGCGCATCGCGTCCTCGCTGGCATCGAGCACATCCACGCCGCACGCTTCCCGTATCCCGGCAACAAAGCCTACCCTCGTGAAAGGCGGCATGAAGTTGAGCGGCACCCCGCTCCGCTCCAGCACCAGTGGCCCGCCGGTCACTTCGCGGACCAGCTCCGCGATCAGCGACTCCGCCAACGCCATCATGTCGCCGTAGTCGGCATAGGCCTCGTACAGCTCGAGCATCGTGAACTCGGGATTGTGCGACCGGTCCATCCCTTCGTTGCGGAAGTCGTGTCCGATCTCGTAGACCCGCTCCAAACCACCCACAATGAGTCGCTTGAGGTAGAGCTCGTCGGCGATGCGCAGGTAGAACGGCATGTCCAGCGCATTGTGATGGGTCACGAAGGGCCGGGCCGCCGCCCCACCGTACAGCGCCTGCAGCACCGGCGTCTCCACCTCGAGATAGCCGCGTGCATCGAGGAAGCCGCGGATCCGCGCGATCACCCTGCTCCGCCTCCGGAAGACGTCGCGCACCTCCGGATGCACCGCGAGGTCGGCGTAGCGCTGCCGATAGCGGAACTCCGGGTCGGCCACGCCGCCGTAGCTCCGGGTGCTGCCATCGTCCAGCACCTCCACCTTGGGCCGGGGCAGCGGCTTGAGCGACTTGCTGAGCAGCTCCACGGAGGTGGCCTTCACGGTGACTTCGCCGCTCTTGGTGCGCATCAGCCGGCCCTGCACTCCGATGAAATCATCGAGGTCGAGCAGCTTGATCATCTCCCAGACGCCTGACAGATCATCGGCGCGGAGGTAGACCTGGATCCGGCCGCTTCCGTCCTCGAGGTGCCCGAAGACGATCTTGCCCTTCGGCCGCCACGCCTGGATCCGACCGGCAATGGCGACCTCGGCGCCCTGCTCTCCCATTTCGTCGCGATACAGCTCCAGTGCGGCGGCAGCGCTGTGGGTCACTTCGAACCGGTAGGCGAAGGGCCGCACGCCCAGCGCTTCGAGCGCGGCGCGCTTCTCCCGGCGGTGCCGCTCCGGCTGACTGAGATCCTCGCTCACGCCGCCTTCTCCCCGAACCGCTTCAGATAGGCCTCGATGAATTCGTCGAGGTCGCCGTCCATGACCCGCTGGACGTCGGTGACCTTCAGTTCGGTGCGGTGGTCGTTGACCATGGTATAGGGCTGGAAGACGTAGGACCGGATCTGATTGCCCCAGGAGTTGTCGGTCTTGGTTGCCTCCAGCTTGGCCTTCTCGGCCTCCTGCTCCTCGAGCTTCTGCTGATAGATCGCGGCGCGCAGCATCTTCATCGCGGTCGCCTTGTTCTTGCCCTGGCTGCGCTCCTGCTGACAGGCCACCACCAGTCCGGTCGGGATGTGAGTCAGGCGGACCGCGGACGACGTCTTGTTGACGTGCTGTCCGCCGGCGCCCGAGGCCCGGTACACGTCCATCTTGATGTCCTCCTCGCGGAGGTCCACCTCGATGGTGTCATCGATGTCCGGATAGACGAACACGGAGGCGAAGGAAGTGTGCCGGCGGGCCTGCGAATCGAATGGCGAGATCCGCACCAGGCGGTGCACCCCCTTCTCCGCCTTCAGAAATCCAAAGGCGTACTGGCCGACGATCTCGATCGAAGCGGACTTGATGCCCGCCTCCTCCCCGTCCACACGGTCGAGGATCGTGACCTGGAAGCCGTGCCGCTCTGCCCAGCGCACATACATCCGAAGCAGCATCTCCGCCCAGTCCTGGGACTCGGTGCCCCCGGCGCCAGGGTGGATGGTGACAATGGCATTGCCACCGTCATCGGGCCCCTGCAGCATCGCCTGCAGCTCGAAGGTCTCCACCGCCTTCGCGAGCTCCGCAGTCTCCCGCGTGAGTTCCGCCTCAAGTTCCTGGTCCGGCTCCGCTTCGAGGAGTTCGACCATCGCACGCGCGTCGCCCAGCCTTCGGGTAAGGACCGCCTCCGGCACCACCCAGGCCTTCAGCGCCTTCACCTCCTGGACCACCGCGCGCGCCTCATCTCCCCGCGACCAGAACGCGGGGTCCGCCTGCAGATTCTCGAGCTCGGCTAATCGCTGCTGTCGGCTGGAGAGGTCAAAGAAAACCCCGGATTTGATTGATTCGGTGCTCGAGATCATCCAGGTGTTCGATTGTATCACGCATGGGCATCGCACGTTGAAAGATGGTGAATGAAGCGCAAAAGATAATCGGGCGCCACATGCAATGAGACGTGAGCGCGGGCACCATGGCCCCCACTCACGTCTCGCGCAACGCCTGCGGCCCGCCCGGAGCGACTAGAAGATCCGCTGTCCGCCGGCCAGGATCTCGTTCAGGGCGTCGTTGAAGTAGGTCGTGGAATCCGCCATCTCCTTCCCGACCTGGTCGGTGTACTCCTCCCAGCTCTTCTGGATCTCCTCCTGGAACAGCTCCTTCAGGTTCCCGTTCGCCAGCCCCTCCTTGCGCCGGTCCGGGTAATAGACGGCCAGATCGGAGATCAATGCCCGGGCGAGTCGCCGTGCCTTCTGCGACGGATCCTGGGTCAGGAATGGATTGACGGGGCGCCCCGCCGGGCGACCGGGGGGCGGCGAGGCCACGGGCGGCGCCGGCGGTTGCACCGGGGCCTGGAATGCTGGCGCGGCCGGCGGCGTCGGCATCGAGACTGGAGCCGCGGCCGGCGGCGGAGCATGCTGACTGGGAATCGTCGGCCGCACCGCGGGCGGTGGCACCATGGGCGCCCGGGGCGACATCGCCGGAGGCGGCGGGAACTGTCTGGGCGCGGTAGGTCGTGGCATGCCAGGGACCGCTGGCGGTGCGACCGTAGGCCGGGGTGGCGCCGGCGGTTGCGGCGGCGGTGCGGCCGGCTCCAGCGGCAGCGCCGGTCGCCTGACGGTCGCGTCGAGATCGTCGCTGACGGCCGGGCCGGGCTCGGAGACGCGGCCCTCGTGCTCCTCCGTCGGCAGCGTGAGCGCCGCACGAGGGGCCGTGATCTCGACGTCGGGCGTGACCGGTCCCGGAACCGCTGGCTCCGGCACCGGCCGCGCGGGTGGTGCAGCCAGAGCGACCACAGGCGGAGCCGGCGCGGGAAGCGGTGGCCGCGCTGCGGACACCCCCTCCCGGGTCACCGGGAAGATGGCCGAGCAGACCTTGCAGCGAGCTCGGACCCCGGCTTCGGGCACCTTCATCGGGTCTACGCGATAAACCGTCGCGCAGGAAGGACAGGTGACGTTCATGCCGCCCCCTAGCGGGCCCCGCCGGGCCGGCGTTCGCCTGGATCGTCATTTTCCGGCTGCTGCCGGCGATCCATCACGAATACCGATCCGGGAAGCGTCTTGGCGTAACTCTTCATTTCCGTCGCGAGCTCGCTGACCTGCGCCGGGTGTGTGAATTTCCGGCTGCGGTTGGTCACAATGCCGATCGACAGCGTCATGAGCGGGACCCGATGCAGCTGACCGCGCCGATCCTTGCCGAAGAAATAGCCGGCTCGGCGATCCTGATCGTTGTACTGCATCGGCACCAGGGTATCGAACACCGAGATGATCTCGGTGCAGACCTCATTTACTTCGGGAAGGGGGATGACGAAGATGAAGTCGTCTCCTCCGATATGCCCCACGAACCCCCGGGTCTCGAGCAGGCCCTTGACCACATCATGGAGGATACGGGAGAGGATGTAAATGACCCGGTCCCCATCATAGTAGCTGTAGCGGTCGTTGAACTCCTTGAAGTGATCAAGGTCGGCGTAGCAAACCGCAAACTCCACCCCACTCTCCAGATTTCGGCGAATGGCCCGTTCGATCTCAGTGGTTCCGGGCAGCCGGGTCGACGGATGCACCGAGACATCCCGCTCGGTCCGGTTCTGGATCGCCTCAATCCGGGCCCGCTGCTCGGCCGGCGAGAAGAGGCTGGTAAGCACCTCGTCGGTGCCGGCGGCGAACCAGCTTTCGACCCGTTCGGGGTCGTGCTGCCCGGAGAGCATGACCACCGGCACGATCGCCGTGAAGGCATCCCGCTTGAGCCAGCGAACCAGCGCCACCCCGTTCGCCCCGGTCGCGTCGGCATCCACGAACAGGAAGGCCGGGAACCCCCGAAGGATGATCGAATGGACCTCCGCCGCGTCCGGAAGTATGAGCAGCGGAAGCTCACGTGACTCGGCCCAATGCCTGACAAGGTCGGGCACAGGGTGCCCGACAGGCGCGTGGTAGAGTACCGTCGGGCGGGTGCGCAGTCTAGATCTCCATCATGAAGCGTAAAAGGTTTCCTGTGATGAAGTTACGGGCTGCATGTTCCACTGTCAAATGAAGAACACCGCGATACTGATCATCGCATACAGGGCCAGCAATTGCACTCCCTCAAACCAGTGGGACTCCCCGTCAAGGGTGACGATCGCGGCGAGCAGCGTCGAAAGTCCCAGTGCGATTACCTCGAGCGGGCTGAACACAAGGTTCATGTACTGGCCGGTGCTGCTCGGGCCGAGGAAGGCTCCGACGAGTACCAGAAGCGGCGCGACCAGCAGTGCCACCTGCGCGCTGGAGCCCATCGCGATCTGCAGGGCAAGATCCAGCTTCCCCTTTCGCGCTACCATCACGGCAGTCGCATGTTCGGCGGCGTTGCCGATGATCGGGATCACGATCAGTCCGAGAAAGGTTTCCGAGAGCCAGGTATTTCCCGCCGTGACGCCCTCCACCGCATGTACCAGGATCTCGGACTCGAGCGCGACTCCCGCCGTCGCCAGTGCCAGCACCGCGATCGCAGTGGTCACACTCCAGAGCGAGCCCTGCATCGGATGCGGATCCCCGCTCAGGATGCGCTTGTGGGTCTTGAGCGAGAACAGGAGCGAGAAGCCATAGGTCACAGCCAGCACCACCGCGACCGACTCCGAAAGGTGCAGCTCCGTAAGAATCGGATTGTCGGCAAGATGCGAGCCGTGAAACAGCGTCGGGAATATCAGCCCGGTGACCGCGAGGGCCATCATTCCTGCGCTCATTCCGGCGTTGGTGCGGCTGAATCGAACGATCGTCTTGTTCAGGCCTCCCATGATCAGTGAGAGTCCGAGGATGAGCAGCAGATTCCCGATAATGCTGCCGGTGATCGACGCTTTGACCAGCTCGATCTTGCCGGCCTGCAGCGCCACAATCGCGATGATCAGTTCCGCGGCGTTGCCGAAGGTGGCGTTGAGGAGGCCGCCTAGCGCGGGGCCGGTGCGCGCGGCCAGGTGTTCGGTGGCCTCGCCCATGTAGCCAGCCAGCGGCAGTACCGCGACGCAGGCGGCGATGAACACCCAGAGCGGCGGGAAGTTGCCGGCGTACGCCAGATAGAGACTGAGCGGAATGGCCAGCAGCGGCAGCTTGTGCCAGGTCAGAAACGGCTCATGCACCGGTGCGATCCGAGGCGGGCTGCTCGAACGGCGCACCTCCTCGGTTGGCTCCGCGACGACGGCGGGACGGTTGCTCTCCCGCTCTCGCTCTCGCGCCTTCGGCTCCCGCTCGCGGCGCTCCCCCCGCTCACGCTTCTCGTCCCTGGGCCGCTCCTCCTTGGGGCGTTCGCCGCGCTCACGTCGTTCGGGTTTCGGTCCACGCTCCGGCCTCTCGGCATTCTCCTGGCGTTCGGGACGCTCGCTACGCTCCGGCCTGGGAGTGCGCTCAGGACGCTCGCCGCGTACCGGCTTTTCGGCGCCGTCGTTTCCCACAGGCGGAATGGTCGCGATGCCAAGGGCTTCGCGCACCTTTGCGACCGGGATGCCGAGGTCCCCGAGGCTCGCGGCGACGACCCCCTTCTGCTCGGCCATGAGCGCACCGAGCAGCTCCTGCGCACCGGGTTCGCCGCCCTGGGCGGCAGCTCGGGCGTTGTCGAGTGCCCGCTTTGCCCCCGATCGCAGCGGGATCTCGTCGAGGTTGGTCGGTGACCCCTTTCCCTGCGGGCTCCGCTTCTCGAGCCGCTCCCGCAGCGCCGCGGGCGTGGACGAGAAGGCGCTGAGGATGGTGGCAAGGGAGGGATCGCCGGTCTGGATGAGCGCGAGGACGAGGTGCTCGGTGCCGACATAGTCGTGCTGGAGCCGGGCAGCCTCGACCCGGGCGGCGGCGAGGAGCTCGGTCAAAGCGGCTGGGCCTCGTCGATCAACATGATCGGGATCCCGTCCTCGACGGCGTAGACCAGGCGGCAGGCGTGGCAGATGAGCGCTTCAGGCTGCGTGCGATGCTCGAGCTCCCCTTTGCATCTCGGGCAGACAAGAATCTCGAGCAATTCAGGGGCGAGCGTCATGACTTGTGGCTCACGGTCTCGGGGAAGCCGAGGCGGCTGAGTGATGCTGCATTCCTGCGCCAATTGGGCAGCACCTTTACCCAGCACTCAAGGAACACCTGTTCGCCAAGCAACGACTCCAGCCGCGCACGGGCGTGCTGGCCGATCGCCTTAAGCGTCCGGCCACCCCGTCCGATGACAATGCCCTTCTGGGAGTCACGCTCGACCAGCAGCGTCACACGAATGTACACCGGCCGCGTGTGCTCGCGGAACTCCTCCACCTCGGCTGCGATGGCGTACGGGACCTCGTCCTCGAGCAGCTCAAAGGCCGCCTCCCGAATGAATTCGGTGGCGAAGAAGCGGAGGGGCTGTGTGCCGACATCGTCGGGATCGAATTCGAAGGGGGCTTCCGGAAGGAACTGCCTGACTCCCGACAGCAGCTCCGGCAGGCCGGCGCGAGTCGTTGCGGATATGGGAATCCCGTCGCGCAGGAGCGCGACCTGCTCCCTCGGGATCAGGTCGATCTTGGTGTAGACGGTGAGGACCGGCAGCTCCGGCATCGGTGCGGTGCCGACCAGCGGCCAGAACGGCGGCGCAGGCGCATCGCTGGCCGGGTGGAGGTGCAGGACGGCATGCACCTGCTCCAACGCCTCGCGCGCCGAGACTCGCATCCGCTCATGGAGGGCGTATTTCGGGAGCAGCAGTCCCGGGAGATCGTGGAAGATGTACTGTGTCTCGGCGGTCGTGACCAGGCCGACAACCGGCAGCCTGGTTGACTGTGCCTTGGGACTGACGATGGCAAGATGGGAGCCAACCAGAGCGTTGAGCAGCGACGACTTCCCCGCGTTGGGGGCGCCGGCGAGGGCGATGTGGCCGGCGCGGGTGTGGGGCTCCGTTGGCATGCGGCCAATCTAACGGGAGCGGTATGCGCCTGTGCCTCGGGGCCAAAAAAGAAGCCCGGTGTCCATTGCGGACACCGGGCTTCCAAGGGGTGGCTGGCGACGGCCTACTCTCCCACGCCCTCTC
>JBDTTN010000060.1:0-9732 GCA_039930625.1 Gemmatimonadota bacterium
AGCCGGCGGCCGCTGTCGCGTTCGAGGGCGTACCACAATTCGTAGGCGCGCTGGACCAGCGGGACGTAGGCGGGAGATTCGTAGTACGCCTCGCGAATGATGCGCGAGCGGCCGTGGCTGGATCCGTGGGGGTGCGGTGGGTGGAATCGATCGATCCCGACGACCTGCAGTCCGCGCCGGGCCAGTGTGAACGCCGCGGCACTCCCAGCGGCCCCGAGGCCGACGACAGCGACGTCGGCGCGTCGGCTCACCTCACATGCCGAGGTGGCGGTTGCGGTCGAGCAGGTAGCGCTGCTCCTCCATGATCACGCGGAGCGGCACTCCCTCCTCCAGCTTCGCGGCGACCTCACCCTGCACCACCCGCAGGACCACACCGCGCACGCTGATCGTCTCGCCACGCCGGAAGCGCACCGCGCCCTGTACCTCGAAGCCGGGACCGGGCTCCTCGGCCTTTTCGAGCCGGAACCGGATGCCGCGCTCGGAGATGTCCACGATATCGAAGGTGTGCCCCTGCACCAGGAGCTTAGGTCGCAGGGTCGTGGGGTAGGCTACCCGGTAGTGTTCGCGCTCATGCGCCCAGGCCATGGTCCGCGCCCTACCAGACCAGACCCGTCCGCCGCGGACTGGCCGGTCCCATCGGCGTGCTGGATGCGAGCCGCTCGTGTCTCCGCTCCAGATGCAGCGCGGCCTCATCACCGGCGACCCGCAGGATCCGGCCTTCGACCTCGACCAGGCGGTCGGCGGGGAAGCGGATCGTCGCCCGGAGCACATCCCCGATGGTGACCGCCGGCCCCTCATGATTCGGCGCCCGAAATCGAATGCCGTCGACGGAGAGGTCCACGACCTCGTAGCTGCCCTCCGAAGTTTCGAGCTTCGGTGCAGCGCGGCCCGCGAAGGAGATGCGGGGCTCGTGGCGGCGCGTGGGTTCGATCATGCGGGTGTGGTGCTCCGTATCGAGAGCTGCTGGGCGTTGCCGGTGACAATCGACTCCCGGTCCGCCGGTGCCAGGTCGAGAAGCTCCAGCCTGGCGGCGGGCGTCTCCGGGATCCGGAGCGGCTGCCCGCTACCGAAAAGGAATCGTGTAGCGCCCATCGTGGCAAGCAGCAGTTCCAGATGGTCGTCCGGTGGACCCCAGACCCAGGAGACATCCCACCACACCCGTGAGGCCTCCGCCGGCGTGGAGCCGAAGTGCACCTCCTCGATGAACCCCCTGTCGGCATGGGTGACGACGATGCGGGCGCGGGCATCCTGACGCAGCCACGCCCGCACGGCAGAGGGAGGAAGCTCCGGCGCGGCATCAAGCGGATGGCGGCCGCGGCCGTCTTCGAGTCGTACCGCGCTCACCAGCGGGATGCCCGCCGCCGCCGCGGCACTCACCAGTCGCAGCATCTCGCCCCCCGCAGGCGCGAGCCCGAGGAAACCGGGATCCGCCCGAACCGCCACGGCTCCTCGATCCACCGCCTCGCGCAGATCATCCTCCCAGTGCGGCAGACCGGGATGCATCGCCGCGACGGCCTTGAAGCGGGGAGACTTCGCGGCGGTCTCGTAGAGCCACCCGTTGCCTTCTGCTGGATCCTTCCAGAAGAGGCTCGGCAGATGGGAGACCCACGCCGTCGTGATCCCGACGCGGTCCATCGCCGCAAGCACCGCCTCCGGCGAGGTACCCGGCACCCGGCGCCAGGGATAGGAGCCGAAGAAGACGTTGACGTCGATCACGAAAATGCCCCCGGCGGGAAGATCCGCACCGCGTTGCCGGAGGCGATCAGCGCCAGGTCGGCAGCCGGAAGCAGGCGCTCGAGGTAGCGCAGTTTGGCCCACCCGGTGCAGAGCGTGACATCGGCGCCCCAGAGCAGCCGCTCCACTCCGACCGCAGCGATGGCGCCCTCCAGCATGCCGCCGTCGACGCCGCTGCCGGAGAGATCCAGGTAGACGTTGGGATGGGTGCGGACGGCCCGCAGCGTGTGCAGCCAGTCGCCGCCGCCGCCGATGTGCGCGAGAATGAAGTCGACCCGCGGATGCCGGACTGCCAGCCGGCAGAGCTCGACCGCATCGGAGGCCTCCTGGCCGGGCCACTCCCTGCGGCGATGCTGCCAGATGTGATGCAGCACCGGGAGTCCGAGCCGCTCGGCCGCCGCACAGACCGGGTCAAGCAGGGGATCATCGGCGCGCCGGCTCGCCGCCAGCTTCACGCCGATCATGCCTGACTCGGCGCCCCGCTCGATCTCGGAGAGCGCATGTCCCGTGACGTTGGGGTTCACCGCCACGTAGCCGCGAATCCTGCCGGGGTGTTCGAGGGACAGCAGCCGGAGCTGTTCGTTGGCGTAGCTGAGATCGGTCGCGGAAGGAAAGTAGGTCGGGGAGCTGAATCCCCAGCTGCCGAGAATGGAGGCGACGTGCCAGGAAATGCCGATCGTCTCGCCGGCGGCGAGCCGGCTCGCGTTCCGTTCCCGCCAGTCGCTGCGCGAGGTGCGGTCGTGGTAGAAGTGGGCGTGCACGTCGACGAGCATGGCGGAATCTGGTCCGGGCCGGCGGGTCCGTCTAGGGCCCAACGCGGGCCACGGCGCAGGCGCGACTGCAGCCGATCCTCCCTGCGCGACGCCTCACGTCGCGGGGCGGCGAGCCTCCTCGCAGGCCTCCTCCAGCAGTCCCAGCCCGCGGTCGATGGTGGGGACATCGTGCGCCAGCGAGACGAAGTTGTACGCCGTCCGCTTGAAGAGCAGCCCGGCCCTCGCCGCGGCCCGCGCCACCCGAATGCCGGTGGCTTCATCGCGGAATCGCAGGAATGACATCTCCGGCACCCCGGCGACGCTCACGATCAGCTCCGGAAACCGCTCTCCGAGGATCGTGAGCCCGTCCAACCAGCGGCGGCCCACCTGCGAAAGATGCTCGGACAGCCCCGCCTCGATCACCACGCGGAGGGTCGCCTCGGCCGCCGCGAGCGAGACCGTTTCGGTGGCGAGGGTGGACGAGATCCAGGTGGTACGCGCCTGCTCCATCACATCCCGACGGCCGCCGACCGCCGCTAGCGGGAAGCCATTCGCCAGCGCCTTGCCGAGCACGACCAGATCGGGATCGATGTTGTAGCGCTCCGCAGCCCCGCCTGGGGCGAGCCGGAATCCGGTCTTGATCTCATCGAGGACCAGGAGGGCGCCGGCGCGCCGAGTCTCATCTCGCAGCATCGTGAGCCAGGTGCCCGAGGGCGCACGCTCCACGACCGGTTCGATGACCACCGCGGCGACCCGGTCCCCCAGCAGCCGGATCACGGATCGGCCCCGTTCGACATCGTTGAACGGAATCTCCTCACTCAGCGCGAACAGCGCCGCCGGCACTCCGGGCGAGCCGACCGGCTGGCACCAGTCGAGCCAGCCGTGATAGCCGCAGCGGAGCACGACCTCCCTGCCGGTGTGGGCCCGGGCGAGGCGTACCGCCGCGGCGACGGCTTCGGCGCCGGTCTTGAGGAAACGGATCCGCTCCATCCAGGGCATCATCGCGGCCAGCCGTTCCGCGACGCGCTCCTCGAGTTCGGGCGGCAGCGGGCCGATGACACCGCTGTCGATCGCCGCGTGTGCGGCGGCATTCACCGCGGGGTGTCCGTAGCCTAACGCAACTGCACCGAGCCCCATGATGAAGTCCAGGTACTCCCGCCCTTCCGTATCCCAGACCTCGGCGCCAGACGCCCGGGCCAGACGCACCGGCAGGCCCCGCGGTGCGCCCGCCCCGAAGAGCGCCTCCGGACGCTTGCTGCCGGTCGAGGTGAATCCCGGGATCCTCACGCGAGCGTCACCGATCCGTACCAGGCGGGGTCCTGTCGGTCACCGCGCAGGTAGGCCCAGCCAGCACCGCCGCTCCAGCAGAGCTGCCCCAGGCGGCGGGTGCGGCCGGGCAGCATCTGATTCACGACCAGATCGAAGCGCGGCGGAGCCTCTCCCATTGCGGGCGGCCAGCCCGGCACCGTGATCGCCACCGTGACGACGTAGCCGCGGGCGCTGGTCCGCCAGGCGCCATGCGCCTGAGTCGGAATCGCCGCGGTCCCGCCAACTGTGCGGATCTGCAGGCCGTTCCCCGTCGGATCCGGCACGATGAGCCAGCCGTGAGCCGGTTCCTCGGAGCGCCGCAGATAGAGCTGCATGCCGTCGGAGTGGATCAGCTCGGGTTCGTTGTCGAGGTGGAGCGGAGGCGCGCCCGGGGCGCGGAATGTCAGATCGCCCTTGGTCACCTCGACGGCGACGTACAGTGCACGTTCATCCCAGGCCAGCCAGGCCTCGGCGGAGAACTCATCGGGCCCACCATAGGGCTCCTCGGTGCGGCGATACTGATCCTCATGATCGAGACTCAGTGAGCTCGTGGGCACAAAGCCCTTGAGCGTGCCGTCGAGGGCCGGGGGATCCGCGACGTGAAACGCGGTCACCACCGGCGGAACAAATTTCTGGAGCGTGCTGCTCACCGACGAGAGACTCATGGCGGCCGCGAGCATATCCCGTCTCAGGCCGCGAAGCGGAGTGGTTACGCCGGCGTCCAGCACCTCCCACCCTTCACTGGTCTGCCGGTGGACGATCTCGCCGGCCGCCGTCGTCACCACAATCTCCGCCGGGGCAAAGCGTGCCGCGGTAAGCGCCGGCGCCTCGAACGCCACGACGGCCGCGAAGCGGACATACCGCGCCCGCTGCCGCCGCACCAGGAAGCTTCGCGATCCTTCCTCCCCCGGACGCCCCGGGCCCGATGCGCGGAGCAGGTCGCCCGCGCCATCGAAGCTGCCTTGCAAAGTGCGGCCGGAGGAGGCGACGGTGCTCTGCCAGTGGATCGGACCTGCCGAGTCAGGCAGGAACTGCTCGACGCCCGTCGCGAAGGGATCGGTGAGTGCGGCCGGTTCCCAGCGGCCGGGCGAGAGGATCTCGATCTGGCCCTCGGGATGCCAGGGGAGTTCCACGAGGTGCTCCTGATCGTCGGCAAACTCGACCACGTCCACCAGATGCGCCGGGCCGGCAATCACCGTCCGGGTGAACCGGCCGAACTTCCCGCGCACCCAGCTCCACGGCCCCGGCGCGTCGAACATCTCGCAGCGCGCGTCCGCCATGGGCTGGGAGGTCTCGTCGACTCGGGGCGCGTTGTGCGCCATCGTCGAGCGGTACCAGGCCAGTTCCGGGGAGACGTAGGAGCCGGTGCCCGGGTCGGCAAGCCAGTGCACGCCGCCGGCGTGCAGTGTCAGGTGCAGACGGTCGGGGTGCCCGTGTCCGCCCCCGTACTCGCCGCATTCGAGACTGATGTAGCGATCACCCTGGCGCAGCAGCGCGAGCCCCTGCTCCTCCAGCAGCGTGCTGGCGGGCGCCCAGGATGCGCCCATTCCCGGCAGCTGAGGCACCATCGACAGCAGCATCCACCAGGAGAGATCCGACCGGTTCCGCCGCACCGGAGCTTCCTCGCCGGCCTCATGGAGATACGAATCGAAGACCTCCGCCGCCGGCGCGGGAAGGGCATAGAGCCATCGCAGCCACGCACCCATCTCACTCGCCGGCGCCTGCTGTTCCTTGGATAGCAGATCGGCGATCCCGCGCTCCCACAGCTCCAGGTACATCGGCTGGGCAAGCGAGATTCCGAAGCGGGCGTCCTTGCGCGCCGGGAAGCGGCCGTCGGGAAGCGCGGAGCGCGCCGGTGCGCGGAGCGCCGCCGCGAGTCGCGCCTGGCTCGCCTCCTCCTCGAAGAAATCCACCCCCGCCAGGCGAGCCCACGCGGCGCCGATCAGCAGTCCGCGCAGGGCGAAGAGATGGTAGTTCTCGCCCTCGTACCACATGCCATCGTTGCCGAAGCCGTCCACCAGGTGCCCGACCAGTCCGCGCCGCCCCTCGATGGCCCGCTCGGCCAACGCTTCGTCCTCGAACCAGACCGCCGCCGCGATGAGGGCGGCGTTGTGCCAGGTCTGCCGGTTGGAGAGCCCCTCCTCGAATTCGCCGATCAGGTTCGAGGCCTCCTCGGCGACGGTGTCGGCCGCGCGGATGCCATCCTCGTCGAGCACACCCGCCTCACGGAGCATGTACGCCCCGGCGAGGTAGCTAATGAGCCAGACCGATTCGAGGTACGTGGAAAAGAAGAGCCGCGCTGGGCCGAGCACGTTGTCGGCGTTCGGGTAGCTGAGGTAGCGCTCACCGTACTCGGTGACCTTCGCGGCCGACCAGGCGAGCATCTCCTCATCGCCGGTCAGGAGGCCGACCGCAGCGAGCTCCGCGATCCGTTCGCCGAGCCAGAGGTGCTGCTGCCAGGCCCAGCGCCGATCGTGGCGCTCGCCCGTCAGGCGCTTGCCGCAGCGCGGACAGGCGTGACTCGTCGGGCTCCATGGGTCGAAGGTGAGCGGCGTCCGATCGTCGGGACAGAAGCCGCCATCGGCCGAAAGCAGCCCCTTCTCTGCGGGAATCGCCGGATCACGCGAAAGCACTGTGCGGGCGCGGTCGGCGAGACGCTCAACCAGCGCCTGCAGCTCCGGTGATTCGGCTATCAGCTCGCGCCGGGCCTCCAACTCTTCCCCAGTCAGCATCGATCCACTCCAGCCGCCGACCAGGCGGAGCGGAGCAGCTTCGCCCCGGCCCGGTCGGCGGCCCGTCGTCCCGCGTCGATTTCGTCACCCATCAGGAAAAACATCGAACCGCCGGCTCCCGCGCCCGCAGCCTTGCCACCCAGGGCGCCGGCCGAGGTCATCGCAGCCTCGAGCGCGGCCATCTCGTTGGTCCGCATGCCGGCATCGAGCTGTTGCTGGCAGCGCCAGTTCTCGGAGAGCAGCGTCGCCACCACCGAAAGATCGGCGGCGACCAGCGCTTCCGCCATACGGTCGGCGATCGCCGCCATCCTGCGCAGGGCGCCGGTGACCGTCGCGTCACCCCGCTCGTACGCTGCCATCACCCGCGCAATCGTATCGCCAGAGACGCGGGAGCGTCCGGTGTAACAGACGACGGTCCGCCGTTCCAGTTCCCGCAGGAACTCCGGATCGAGCCTGAGCTGCTCGGCACGTACCTCGTCGCCCAGAAAGTGCATCCTGTGAAAGCCGCCGAGCGCCGCTGCGTACTGATCCTGACGGCCGCCGGGGTGCCCCGCCTCGACCACCTCCAGGTGCCAGCCGTAGGCAGCGAGGTCATGCGCGCTCAGTTCCTCACCGCGCGCCGCGGCGAGCACGGCGACCATCGCCACATCCAGCGCCCCTGAACTTCCCAGCCCCGATCCCGGAGGAACATCCGAGCGAGTTCGAAGGGTGCCTGGACCCACCGGAAACATGCGCAGCGCGGCGCGGTGCAGCGCGAGATTCGGCGTCTGCTCGAGGTCGATCGCGCGGGTGACTCGCGCCGACTGCTGCACATCCTCCGCGTGCACCAGGATGGCGTCGCCCCCCGGCTCGAACGAGGCGTACCCTCGCAAATCGATGGCGGCGTTGACGACAACTCCTCCCTCCCGTGAAGCGAACGGCGGCACATCCGTCCAGCCCCCGGCGAAATCGAGCCGCACCGGCGCGCTCGCGCTCCAGCCCGTCATGGCGGCACACTCCACTGGCTCACCGTTGCGAGTTCTCCCCGAAGTCCGAACTGCACGCCCCTGACCCGGCGATTGATGCCCTGCAGTCCGCGAGAATGGTACAGGAAGGTCTCCGGGAGTGAGTCCCGGAAGAAGCGGAACAGCGCCAGTCGATCCGGGGGCGGTGCAAGCCCCGAGAGCGCACCCAGCGGTCTGAGGTAACCGAGCCCGAGATCGCCTGGGGTGCCGAGCAGCGCGGCCTCGAAGTCATGACTCTGGCCGTAGACCCGATCGAGGAAGGCGGAGAGCTCAAGCTGCCGGATGGTCACGCCGATCCCGGAGCGCGCCAGTTGGGCCTGCACCATCTGCTCGAGGGCGGCTTCCCCCGAGCCGACCGTGAGCAGCTCGAATTTGAGCGGTTCGACCGCGCCGGCTCGTTGCCCGAGCGAATGCGACTCCCCCGGATCGGCTGACACGAGTCCCAGCGTGTCCCAGCCCGCCACACCGGGCGGCACCGGTCCGTCCGCCGGCGTCCCGAAACCATAGGCGAAGCCCGCCACCAGCGCCGCGCGATCGAGGCCATTGGCCACGCGTGCCCGCGCCGCGACTGACGCGAATGGCGCGCGCCGCGTATTGAACACGATCCCGGTGGTGAACAGCAACGGGTAGTCCATCACGGCGAGCCGAGGGTCGCGGCGGACGAACTCGGCGTGCGCGGGCTGAATGCCGGCAACGTCCAGTTCGCCGGAAGTGAGCGCGGCCAGCTTCGTCATCGGCTCGTCCACCACGGCGATGACCAGCCGCTGCAGCAGCGGTGGCCCGCCGAGTGAGGCGGGGAACTCGGCATTGCGCTCGAAGACCCAGCGGCGATTCGGCTCGTGCGCGACGAATCGGAAGGGGCCATTCCCGATCGGATGCTCCTGCCACGCTGCCTGCCGTAGCCGGGCAGGCGGAACGGTGTCCAGCAGATGCGCGGGGAGGATGGCGAGATCGGTGAGCACATCGGGGATGCCTCCCGGCGGCACCGAGAAGTCGAGCTGCAGCGTGGTATCGTCGAGGGCGAGGGCGGCAGTCAGGTCGGCGAGTTCGGTCTGGCGGGGATAGCCAGTCGCGGGTGCGCGCGCCTGTTCCAGGGTCCACGCGGCGTCCCGCGCGGTGGTCGCGACGCCGTCGTGCCAGCGAAGCGCGTCGGTGAGCACCAGAGTCAGGCGGCGGCCATCGGCGGACCACTGCCAGCGACGCGCCACGAACGGCTCGATCCGCATCAGACTGTCGTAACGCACCAGCGTGGTGAGCAGCACGTAGCGCTGCACCTGCCGGGCGAGCGGATGCACGGTGAAGAGTGGATTGATGCTCTGCAGGTCTGCGCCCGAGGCATACAGCACCGTTCCACCCCGGCGCGACGCGGTCGAGCCGCAGCCACCGAGTGCGATCAGGAGAAGCAGAGAAGGCAGGCGCCGCAGCATGGCGGAAAGGTGTGGCGCGATCGCCGGAAAGCAAACGCCCGCTGGCGGCGATCCCGATCCGGCGGCACATTCACGCCATGCTTCCCCGCCTGCTGCGGCGACTCCTGGCCGGCTTTGCCGTGCTGCTCGGCGTGGTGACCCTGACCTTTGTCCTGCTGCACCTCGCTCCCGGCGATCCTGCCGTCCATCTCGCCGGTCCCGATGCCACCGCGGCTCAGCTCGACGCAGTGCGACATCAGCTCGGCCTCGATCGTGCGCTGCCGGTACAGTTCGTCGATTGGCTCGGCCACGCGCTCCGCGGCGACTGGGGGATCAGCCTCGCCACCGGCAGACCGGCGAGCCGGATGCTCGGTGAAGCGTGGCCCGCCACGGCGCTGCTCGTCACGCTCTCCCTCGGTTGCAGCTACGTCCTCGGCATTTTCATCGGGCTGATGCAGGCCCGGGTCGGGCGGCGCGCCGACACGCTGCTCTCCACGCTGTCCGTCACACTCTTTGCGATGCCGAGCTACTGGCTGGCGGTGATGCTGGTCTGGGTCTTCGCCTATCAGCTCCGCATGCTGCCGGCGTTCGGCGCGGCGGGCCTCGATGCGGAATTCCTCTCCCCGTCGCTCAGGGTCGTGGACCGGGTGCGCCACCTCGCCCTGCCGCTTCTGACGCTCACACTCATCGGGTTCGGTTCTGCCGCGCGCTTCGTGCGCGGCGCCGCATTCGACGTCCGCTCCGAGCCGTTCATCCTGGCGGCGCAGGCCCGGGGAATCAGCGAGCGGCGGGTGCT
>JBDTTN010000061.1:0-9684 GCA_039930625.1 Gemmatimonadota bacterium
GAGCGGTCGTAGAAGATGCCGAACCCGCCGAAGACCGTCGTCTTGTTGTCCTTGTCCAGCGCATAGGAGAATCCAACTCGCGGCTGGAAGGCACCCTTGTAGGGCTTGCGATTGCTGCCGGTGCTGATGTAGCGGTTGAGATCCAGCGGGGACGGCAGCGAGTCGTTGTACCGCGTCAGGGTGTCGACGACGTTCTGCGGAGTCTTGTACTTGGTGTTGAACATGTTTGACTCGTAGTCCCAGCGCAGTCCCAGATTCACCGTCAGGCGGGGCGTCGGAGTCCAGTCATCCTGCAGGTAGAGGCCGAGCTGGGTGTTGTTGACGTTCAGGCCGGGTACGCCTGTGCCGTAGGTCAGCTGGTACGGCGTCTGGAAGTTGAACGCCTTCTGCAGCGGATCGGTGGTCCATCCATAGCTGTTCGAATCCACGTACTGCGCGTACTCGAACTGGGGCGTCTCGCCGTTCCGCTTAATCACGTCGTATTTCACGAAGTCGAGGTTGCCGCCCAGCTTGAAGACGTGCTGGCCGCCCGCCTGGAATCCGCTGTACGTCAGGTCGTTGCGGAAGCCGAGCCGCTTCTGGGTGAAGTCCTGGGTGCTCAGGTTGCTGCCGATCTGGGCATCCTGGCCGGGGTAGTGGAAGAGCCGCGCGGGCAGGCCCGGCGTGTCCGGCGACGGATTCCGCCGGAACCGCTCGTAGGTGACGTTCGCCTCGTTGAGCCACGGTCCGTTGAAGTAGTTGTACTTGAGCGTCCCGATGCTGACGTTGTTGCGGAAGTTCACCGCCGACTGCAGCGACCGGGTGCCGCCGAAGTCGCGGACGTCCGTCTCATGCCGGTTGCTGAAACTGAATTCGGCCGATGACTTGGAACTCACGGCATAGCTCAGCTTGCCGAAGAAGAGCGACTCCCGGAAGGGAGACTGCTTGCTTCCGTTGTAGCCCGTCAGGGCCACCGTGTCCAGCGCCGCGATGCCGGTCGGGGGCGTGAAATTCACGGTGTTGGTGCGGTTCTGATAATTGCCCTCGTACGAGCCGAAGAAGTGCAGCTTGTTCTTGATGAGCGGACCGCCGGCGCTGAAGCCGATCAGCGAGCGGCTGTAGTCCGATTTCTTGACGTGATTGGCGATGTCAAAGGTGTCGCGCGCCACGAGGCTCTTGTCCTGATAGCCGAAGAAGGCGTTGCCGGACCAGATGTTGCCGCCCGACTTGGTGGTCGCCGTGATGATAGCGCTCGACGCCTTCTGGTACTCCGCCTTGAAGTTCTGGCTGATGACCCGGTACTCCTGCACGGCGTTCCGCGGGAAGGGATTGCCCCGGCTGGCGTCCTGACCGGCGATGCCGCCGGCGGTCAGATCGTTCTTGAGGCTCGCGCCGTCGACGAAGATGTTCACCGAGTTGGAACTCTGGCCGCCGGCGGTGATGTTCCGCGAGGTGCCGTTGATCCGGTCTTCGGAGACGGACACCCCGGGCGCGAGGACCGCGAGGTCGAGGAAGTTGCGGCTCGGCGTCGGCAGCTTCTCGATCTGTTCCCGGGTGATGTTGGTGGCGACCTCCGACGTCCGGGTCTCGGGCAACGCCGCCGCGGTCGCGGTGATCTCCTGCACCTCGATCGCCTTTTCATCCAGCCTGAAGTCGATCACCTGCGTGGCACCAACCTGCACCACGACCAGCCGCGACTGTGCGCCGGTCCCGATCCGGCGGACCGTGAGCTCGTAGGTCGCCGGGACCAGACCGGGGAGATTGTAGCCGCCGTCGGAGCGGCTGGAAGTCAGGCGCTGGACGCCGCTGGCGACATTCCGCGCCACGATCTCCGCGCCGCTGAGCGGCTTGTCGTCCGCGCCGGTGATGGTGCCGCGGATCGTGCCGGTATTGGTCTGGGCAGAGGCGCCGCCCGCCGTGACCAGGAAGAGCCCACACACCACCAGCGCTCCTCCCAGCCGTCGTACCACATTTCGGATGCTCATACCGACTTTCCTCCAGGGGGTGATGAATCGAGGCTACTGGCTTTGAGCGCCGCAGGAGCGCCGCACGACCAGGGTCGTGGCGAGCGTCTCGCGACGGAGATTGCGGACCGACGGCTCACCCAGGGCATCGAGCAGCCAGGCCGTGGCGCGCTCGCCAAGCGCGCTGATATCGACATGCACCGAGGTGAGAGCCGGCTCCACATAGCGCGCCATCGGGATGTCGTCGAAACCGGTGACGGCGATATCCACCGGGACCTGCTGACCAGCCTCTCGAAAGGCGCTGAGCGCGCCGATCGCCATGCAATCATTCGCGGCGAAGACCGCGGTCGGGCGGAGTCCGCTCTCCACAATCGTTCGGGCGGCGGCATGCCCCGCCGCCTCACTGAAGTCGCCGGGAAGCTCGAGCCCGGGCGAGGCATCGAGCCCCAGTTGCTTCACCGCCGCCCGGTAGCCGCGCAGCCGCTCCGCCGCATCGAAGTTCTTCTCGGCGCCGCGGATGATCGCGATCCGCCGATGCCCCAGCCCCGCCAGGTGCCGCACCATCGCGTGGGCCCCTTCGAAGTTCGCGATTCCCAGGCTGTCGTACGCCGCATCACTCGGCGGGCAGTTGAGCAGCACCACGGGGAAGCGTTCGGGCAGGCTCCGGCGGGAGGCTCCCGCGTCCAGCGCGGGCGACATCACGATCAAACCATCCACTCGACCCCGCATGGAGCGGAGCGCGCTCTCCAGATCGTCCCGGGCGCTGGAGACGAGGAGGTGGTAGCCCTCCCGCTGAGCCGCCTGGTCGATGCCGCGAATGACTTCCGAGAAGAACTCCCCGTAGATGTCCGGCAGCAGCACCCCAAGCGTATGGGTGCGGTTGGTGATCAGACTGCGCGCCGCTCCGTGCGGGCTATACCCCAGCTCCAGCGCCGCCTGCCGGACCCGCTCCCGGGTATTGCCCCGGACCAGCTCGCTGTCATTCAGCACCCGGGACACGGTGGCCACCGAAACCCTGGCGATCCGTGCCACATCCTTGATGGTGACCATCAGCGGAGACTCGTGGGCGACGAAGCACCCGAACGCGCTGGCGGCGCCGGAGTGAGCAGAGGGGTGTCATTTTTGGTCGAGTTCCGACGATTGTGTCGGAATGGAAAGGCAATGTAAACGTTTACATTTCGGCCGAATTTGTCAATATCGGCGAAAAAGAGCCAGATTCTGCCTCAATCCGTTTATCCACCCAAGGAGCTAGATTGGGCCCCTCCCCCTCCGGACCGTCTCGATGACCGACGCCCCCTTCACGTGGATGCTCCGCGGCTGCCTCCTCCTCCTCCTTGCCCTGCCGGCTTCCGCCCTGCTCGGCCAGGCCTCGGGAGAGCGAAATATGATTCTGGTCACCCTCGACGGGGTCCGGCCTGAGGACTTCTTCGGCGGAATGGATTCGATCGTGAGCGCGAATGACTCGCTCAGCGGCATCTACAAGATCGACCGGGTCCGCGCCGACTTCTGGCGCCCCACCGCCGAGGCGCGCCGCCGGGCCGTGATGCCCTTCTTCTGGGATTCACTGGCTCCGCGCGGGATGGTGTTCGGCAACGCCGCCCGGGGGAGCCGGGTGACGATCACCAACGGTCAGGGCTTCTCCGCCCCCGGATACGAGGAGATCCTCACCGGTCAGGCCCAGGCGGACGTGACCAGCAACGACCGGATCCGCTACCCGCACGAGACCGTGCTGGAGTATGTCCGCCGCCGGCTGGGACTCCGGCAGCCCAAGGTCGCGGTCTTCGGAAGCTGGGAGAACTTCCGCGAGTACTCGGCCAGCCGGGAAGATGCCGTCTTCGTCAACGCGGGGTACGACTCGCTGCCCGACGCCCTCACCACACCGGAGATGAAGCGCCTCGCGGTGCTCCAGACCCGGGCCCTCGCCCTCTGGGAGGGGAGCCGCCTCGATGCCTTCACCGGCGCGATGGCGCTGGAGTATCTCCAGCACTTTCAGCCGCGGGTGATGTACGTCGCCATGAACGACACCGACGATCTCTCCCACAACCGCCGCTACGACCGCGTGCTCGACGCGCTCCACTCCCTCGATCAGTTCCTCTGGGAGCTCTGGAAAACCACGGAGTCCTTGCCAGGCTACCGCGGGCGGACCACACTCATCGTGACCACCGATCATGGCCGGGGAAAGACTCCGGATGACTGGACCGATCACGGCGCGGAGGTGCCCGGCTCGGAAAACATCTGGATCGCGGTGATCGGCCCCTACACTCCCGACCGGGGCGAGGTGGCCGACGTCCCGGAACTGCACCAGGCGAACATCGCCGGGACGCTCCTCGCCTGTCTCGGCCTCGACGTACGCGAGTGGAACGCCGCCGCCGCCGCTGCGATTCCCGGCGCCTGCCGCGCGGTGCGCTAGCCGGCGCCTCCCTGATGGGCCGGATGCCGAAGCCAACCGCTGCACCCGGGCGACCCAGCATAGTCAGGCATGGACCAGATTGACCCGTGGCCTGAAGTGCCCAGTGTGGTATCTTGTGCGGGACCGGTTCACCGCCCAGATCACTGCCGCGCCCGCTCGAGATGGAGCCCGGATGCCGACTCGCGTTCGCACCCCGAACCTGCTCCTGCTCTGCCTGTCACTGCTCGCGCCGAGCTGTCGCTCCGGGTCCGGGCCGGTGCGCTTCGGGCTGGCGCTCTCCCTCAGCGATGCCGGCGTGCTCCCGATGCGCCTGGGCGCCGAACTCGCGGTGCGGCAGATCAACGATTCGGGTGGGCTCGATGGCCGCCCACTGGAGCTGGTCGCCGTGAACGACTACGGCGATCCCGACTCGGCCGCGGCGGTGGCGAGTCGGTTCTATGACTCCGATGTCTCTGCGGTGATCGGCGGGGCCTATTCCGGGGTCACCCTCGCCTCAGCGCCGGTCTACAACGGCGGGCGCCGGCCTTTGGTCCAGCTCTCTCCCTCCGCTTCCGCCCCACAACTCTCCCGCGCTGGCGACTACACCTTCCGGGTCTGCCCCAGCGACGTGGCCTACGGAGCGGCGCTGGCGCGATTCGCCGACCAGCAGGGGTACAGCAGGGCGGCGATGCTCTTCGTCAACGATGAGTATGGTCGTGGAGTGCGCCACGCCTTCGAATACGAATACGCCCGGCGCGGCGGGGATCTCGTGGAGGTCGATCCGCTCCGCGCCAGCGCCCCGGACGTGGGTGCCTACCTCGCGCGGATAGCCCGGGAGCACGCCGTCGATGTGCTGATCCTGGCGACCAACCAGGACGAAGGGCTGGCCGTGCTGCGGCAGATCCGGGCGTCGGGGCTGAAGCTCCCGGTGCTGGCGTCGGACGGGATGGTGGGTGCCGAACGGGTTGCCCCGGCGCTGATGGAGGGGGTGTTTGTCTCATCGGCCTACCTCGTTGGGGATTCTCGGGGGGAGAATCAGCGCTTCGTGGCGGCCTACCGCCGAGCCTACCCCGATGCAGGGCTGCCCGACCAAGGGGCGGCGAGCAGCTACGATGCTGTCCACCTGCTCGCTGGCGCGGCCAGCGGGGGGAGCGGAGCCCGGAGCCGGATTCGGGAGCGGCTGGCCGGTGTGGGGAGCACCTTTCCCGGCTACAGCGGGGTGGTAGGGGCAATCAGCTTCGATTCCGCCGGGGATGTGCCCAGCCTGGAAGCCCAGATCGGGGTGGTCCGCGGAGGTGAACTGGTGCCCGCCAACGAGGGTGCGGGCCGCCCCTAAGTCCCCTGTTTGACACCGGTTGGGCTTGTCGCTAGCTTCGAGGCCTCTGAATAGTGGTCCCGAAAGCTGTAGCCGTCGTCCAGCAGGCAGTTCCAGGGATCTGGCTCTGGCCGAGATCCCTTTTTCGTGTCGGTCGTGAGGGGCATCCCGGACTCCGACGACAGGTCCATCAGCATCTGAAGGAGTCGGGCATGCGTACCACTGGCACCGTGAAGTGGTTCAACGACAGCAAGGGATTCGGGTTCATCACCCCGAGCGATGGCCAGAAGGATTGCTTCGTTCACCATTCGGCGATCGTCGGCAGCGGCTTCAAGTCGCTCAAAGAGGGCGAAGTTGTCGAGTTCGACGTGGTGCAGGGTCCGAAGGGTCCGGCGGCAGAGAAGGTTACTCGCACGCAGAATTAGGCGACATACTCATGGAAATCGTTCTTGGTGAAGATGACCGCCTGGATTGGGCTCTGAAGGCCTTCCGGCGGAAGCTGGCAAAGTCGGGCATCCTACGGGAGGTCCGCCGCCGCCGCTACTATGTGAAGCCGAGCGTCGCGAAGGCGCTCAAGCAGGCCGAGGCCAAGCGCCGCCGGCGCCGGAAGGCCAGCCGCGGGGACCGTTAGCCCCGGGTTCTGAGATGAAATCAGGAGGGCGGGGTGGCGCGATGCGCCACCTCGCCCTCTGTGCTTTTGACACCCCTCCCCGGGTCGTTATCTTCCCGCCGCCAGTCCGCGCCCCCGCGCGCAACCATCTAGCCTGAGGGCTTCGCCCGGTGACCACCCCAGCAGCGACGAGCGGCTCGCTCGAACCTATCGACGCGGTCTTCAACCGCGATGTCTTCACCCGTGCCGTGATGCGTCAGCGGCTCCCGAAGGACGTCTTCAAGCGCCTGATCCGAACCATCGATCTGGGCGAGACCCTCGATCCATCGGTTGCGGACGTGGTCGCAGCGGCGATGAAGGACTGGGCGGTCGAGAATGGTGCGACGCACTACACCCACTGGTTTCAGCCCCTCACCGGATCGACGGCGGAGAAGCACGACTCCCTGATCGCGCCTGATGGTCAGGGTGGGGTGATCTTTAATTTCTCCGGCTCCGAGCTGATTCAGAGCGAGCCCGACGCCTCCAGCTTTCCCTCCGGCGGGCTCCGCGCCACCTTCGAAGCTCGCGGCTACACCGCCTGGGACGTCACCAGCCCGGCGTTCCTGATCCGCGGCGCCAACCACGTCACGCTGGTCATCCCCACCGCCTTTGTCTCGTGGACCGGTGAGGCGCTCGATACCAAGATCCCGCTGCTGCGCTCGATGGAAGCGCTCTCCAAGCAGGCGATGCGCATCCTCAAGATCTTCGGCACCGATGTCGGTGTCACCCGCGTCTTCACCACCGTCGGCCCGGAGCAGGAATACTTCCTGGTGGACCGCGAACTGTTCTTCAGCCGCCCCGACCTGGTGATCACCGAGCGGACCCTGTTCGGGGCCCGGCCGCCCAAGGGGCAGCAGCTCGAGGATCACTACTTCGGCACGATCCCCGCGCGCGTACTCGCCTTCATGGCGGAATCGGAGCGGGAGCTGTACGCGCTGGGCGTCCCGGTGAAGACCCGGCATAACGAAGTGGCACCGGGCCAGTACGAGATCGCCCCGCTGTTCGAGATGAGCCAGCTCGCCAGCGACCATCAGATGCTCACAATGGAGACCCTGAAGCGGGTCGCGATCCGGCACGGTCTCGTGGCGCTGTTGCACGAGAAGCCCTTCGCCGGCGTCAACGGCTCGGGCAAGCATAACAACTGGTCGATGTCCACCGACGCGGGCCACAACCTGCTCGATCCGCAGGACGAGACCCACACCAACATGCAGTTCCTGGTGTTCCTCTGCGCCGTCATCCGGGCGGTGGATATCCACGCCGATCTGCTGCGGGCCTCCATCGCGGCCGCGGGCAACGACCACCGGCTCGGCGCCAACGAGGCGCCGCCGGCGATCATCTCGATCTTCCTCGGCGACATGCTGCAGGACATCCTCGATCAGGTCGAGAAGGGCCAGCTCAAGCGGACCCTGAAGGGCGGCGTGATCGATCTGGGTGCGCGCACCCTGCCGACACTGCCGCGGCACAGCGGCGACCGCAACCGCACGTCACCGTTCGCGTTCACCGGCAACAAGTTCGAGTTCCGCGCGGTGGGCTCGAGTCAGTCCATTGCGTGGCCCAACACGGTGCTCAACACCATTGCAGCGGAGTCGCTCGATTACGTCGCCACCGAACTGGAGCGCGCGGTCGGCAAGAACCCCACGCCGGCCAAGGTGCAGGCCAGCGCGATGGCGCTGCTCAAGAAGATCGTCAAGCAGCACAAGCGGGTGATCTTCGGCGGCGACGGCTACTCGGCCGAATGGCATGATGAGGCCGAGAAGCGCGGCCTCCCGCACCTGCGCGACACGGTGGATGCGCTGGGCGCGCTCAAGTCCCGGAAGAACGCCGATCTGTTCAAGAAGTACGGCGTGCTGAACAAGTCGGAGTTCGATTCGCGCACCGCGATCTCCTACGAGAAGTACGTCAAGCAGCTCACCATCGAAGCCGAGACGATGATCACCATCGGCCGCACCTACATTCTGCCAGCGGCGCTGGAGAACCAGGCGCTGATCGCGGAGGCGGTGGCCAGCACCGAGTCGGCCGGGGTCAAGTGCAACGATTCGCTCGCGGCGCTGGGCGAGTTCGTGAACCTGGTCTCGCGGTTCCGCGAGTCGCTGGTGGCGCTGGAGAAGGTCATCGCGCATCACGATGAGGACCCGGTGCGGCACGCCACCTGGATCCGGGACAAGGTCAAGCCGGCGATGGCGCAGCTCCGCAACTACGCCGACGCAATCGAGGCTCATGTCGCGGCCGATCTGTGGCCGCTGCCGACCTATCGCGAGCTGCTGTTCCTGAAGTAATCGCCGGGCGCAGTCCTGGCGGGAGAACGGGCGACCAGGGCGGTCGCCCGTTCTGCTCTGGGGGAGCTCCGACCGGCGCGTGAGCAAGCCGACGGGAGCAGTTCAGCATGTCTTCATTGTGCCCGAGCCACCTTGCAGCATCCTGAGCCGGGTCGTCCTCATGCGCCGCAGATATCTCTGGTCACTCCTGATTCCCATCGTCGCCGGGTGCGGACACACCACGGCGCAGCCCATTCCCGTCCGCGGGTCTCCCGCGGATGTCGCCGCGATCGCGGGAGAGTGGGACGGCACCTACGAATCCGATGATGGGCAGCGGCGCGGTTCGATCGACTTCCACCTGCAGGCCGCGCGGGATACCGCATTCGGTGACGCGGTGATGATTCCGCAGGGGCTCGACCGGCCGCTGCAGGCGCAGGATGGGCGGCCGGGCGTGACGACTGGAACCGACATCCCGCGGCCGCTGGTCATCCGCTTCGTGCACGTGCAGGGGGGAGAAGTGACTGGCGAGGTGGAGAGCTACTACGATCCCTCCTGCGAGTGCCGCAAGATCACTTCCTTCCGGGGCCGGCTCAAGGGCGACACGCTGAAGGGGAGGTATCGTGCCTACCGCGAGCTGGGCGGGCTCCCTGACGAGGGCGAGTGGCGAGTCGAACGCAAGCCGGTGAGGCACTGATACAGCCCATCGAGGACTCGCAGCGGGATCAGGCGCCGCCCGGAAAGGTGGCGTCAACCGCTGCGGCGGCGTTCACCAGCTCCTTGGCGGCGGTGGTGTAGGGAAGCAGCTCGGTCAGCGAGCCTTTCGCGAGCTTCAGCTTGCCGGTCATGATCGCCAGCAGCGGCGCGACCTTGCCGGTGAGGACCAGCCGCCAGGAGGACTCGGTGCCAGCGAGGACGTAGCGCGCGGTGGACTCGTCGGCCGGACTGGCGGCCCGGGCCGAGCGGCAGTCGCCGTGCCAGAGGTCGAGAAAGACCCGGCGCTCGTCGCCGGAGTTCCTGTCAGGCGTCATCAGCAGGAGGATCGCGCCTTCCCACGTCGCGGCGGCCGCACGATACGCGGCACTTCGGTTGATCACCTCGGCGCAGGCGGAGGCCCAGGCATCGGAGAAGACGAG
>JBDTTN010000062.1:0-9680 GCA_039930625.1 Gemmatimonadota bacterium
ACCAGCAGGCCAGCCAGCGCCAGCGCTTCGGCGTGGGCCCAGTCGATGCCCCCCTCGGGCCCCAGCGCGGTGCGGCGCCGTTCCAGCTGCTTCTGCAGCTTCGGATTCACGACGAAGCCCTCGGGCCAGGTGAGCAGCTGCTGATTGAGGGCCTGCAGCGTCTCCACTGACAGCGCCGTCTCCGGCTCCATGCCTGAGGAGCGGTCGATCGCCCTGGCAGATTCCGGCGCGACGGCCTTGGCCATGTTGGTTTTGAAGGCCTGCTGGATGTCGCTGAGGCGCTGGTAGCCGGCGGTGTAGAGTTGCTCGCTCTCGGTCTCGGAGACGACGCTGCGCCGTGCCAGCAGCGCGGCATACTGCTGCCGCACCGTGGGCAGCGCCTTGATCCGCTCGTACATCTGCGGCTGGGTGTAGGTGGGCTCGTCACCCTCATTGTGGCCATGCCGGCGGTAACCCACGAGATCGATCAGCACATCCTCGCGGAATCGCTCCCGATATGCCATGGCGAGCCGCACGGCGGAAAGGCAGGCCTCGGCGTCGTCGGCATTCACGTGGATGATCGGGACGTCGAAGCCCTTGGCCAGATCGCTCGCGTGCCGAGTCGAGCGCGAGTCGATCATGTCGGTGGTGAAGCCGACCTGATTGTTGGTGATGAGGTGGATCGTGCCGCCGGTCCGGTAGCCACTGAGCGCGCCGAGGTTGAAAGTCTCGGCCACCACGCCCTGGCCCGCGAAGGCTGCGTCGCCGTGGATGATCACCGGCAGTGCCGCGGAGGGATCGTGATGAGCTTCCTTGCCCTTGCGCGTGGTCTGCTCCGCCCGTGCCCGCCCATCCACCACCGGACCGACGAACTCGAGATGGCTGGGGTTCGGCGACAGCGTGACGGTGACGACCTTCCCGCTTCGGGTCTTGTAGGCGCCTTCGGCACCGTGATGATACTTCACGTCGCCGGTGCCTCCATCCAGCGACTGCCCGGCGCCGTCGGTGTGCTTGGCCCCCTCGAACTCCGCGAAGATCGTTTCGTAGGCCCGGCCCACTGTATGGGCCAGCACATTGAGCCGGCCGCGATGCGCCATGCCGATGACCACTTCCCGGGCGCCCTGTTGTGCCGCCAGCTCGATGATGAGATCGAGCATCGGTACCAGCATGTCCACGCCTTCGATCGAGAAGCGCTTCTGCCCCAGATAGGCCTTGTGCAGAAACCGCTCGAACGCCTCGACATCAATCAGCCGCTGGTAGAGCCACTTCTCCTCTTCGAGGGTCAGCGGCTGGCGATGATGGCCGGTCTCGATCATCTGCCGGAACCAGACCCGCTCCCCATGATTGGAGATGTGTTCCAGTTCGTATGCCATCGTGCCGCAGTAGGCCTCCTGCAACCGGGGCAGCGCCTCCGCCAGGCTCTGGCCGGGCGCGGAGATGCGGAGCACCGCCGTGGGGATCTTGCTCATCACCTCCGTATTGAGACCGAGCGGTTCCGGGTCCAGCGCCGGATCACCGATCGGTTCACTGCCCAGCGGGTCGAGGTGGGCGGCGAGATGGCCGTGGGTACGGTGGGCCTTTACCAGCGCCATCGCGGCGGCCACATGGTACAGATCGGCCTGCGACTCGATGACCGGGGTCCAGGCGCGGCTCGGCCGGCCCGGTGGCGGCGCCGGCGGCGCGGCGGCGGTTGACAGATTGAGGCCGAGACTGGCGAACGCCTCGTCGTAGAAGCGGTCCTCGCCCTGCAGGAAGTTGTCCACCGTGCGCAGGAATTCGCCTGACTCGGCGCCCTGGATCACCCGATGATCATAGGTGCTGGTGATCGTCATGACCTTGGCGATCCCCAGCTCCCGCAGCTTGTCGTCGGAGACGTCGGTGAAGGCGGGCGGATAGTCGATCGCGCCGACGGCGATGATGCTGCCCTGGCCTGGCATCAGCCGCGGCACCGACGCCACCGTGCCGAGCCCGCCGGGATTGGTCAGCGTCATGTTGGCGCCGGCAAAGGCGTCAGGCAGGAGCTTGTTCCCCCGCGCCTTCTCCACCAGCGACTCGTAGACGGCGTGGAAATCGGCAAAGCCCTTGGCCGCGGCGTCCTGAATCACCGGCACGACAAGCCCCCGGCTACCATCCTTGCGTTCGACATCGACGGCGATGCCGAGGTGCGCGGGCCCGCCGGGAATCTTGTACGGCGCGCCGCCGACCTCGGCATAGACGCTGGTCAGCGCCGGGTGACGCTGTGCCGCACGGGCGACCGCGTAGCCGATCAGGTGCGTAAATGAGACCTTCTCGGTGCGTCCGGCGGACCGGAGCGCGGCGTTCAGCTCCCGGCGGCGGGCCTCGAGAATCGACACCGGGATCTCACGGAAAGAGGTGGCCGTCGGCATCGACCGGCTCTCGTTCATGTTTGCGACGAGCTTCGAGGCGGGGCCGGTGATAGCCACCGCGCCGGCCGGCGGCTCCGCAGCGGATTTGGCCGGGGCGGGACCGGCGGGGGCCGTGGGGCGAGCCGGAGCGGGTGTCTCGGCTGGCTGAGCAGCCGTCACGACCGAGGGATGGTGCCCGTTGCCGGCGGCCTCGGGTCCGAGTCCCGCGACGCCATTCTCGAAATAGCTGCGCCACTCCGGGGTGACCGCGGAGGGATCGCGCAGGTACTCTTCGTACATGAGCTGGGCGAAGCCCGCGTTCGCGGTCTCGAACACATTCGGTTCCACTGGTCTACCATTGCCTTTCCGGAGGGCGGATCTCGTCCCGGGGGGCATCCGGGCGCAGCAGCAAAGATAACAAGCGGGGCGGCGGCGGGCCCGCGGGGTGTCCATTCCCGGCTTGCCCCGTCGTCCTAAAGCGATAGGATCAATCCCGGTTCACCTCTCAACTCTCAGTCTCGGCTCCCTGACGCGCAATCCGCAGGGCCTACGGACTGTTCCCCCGAGGAGGCAGGTATGCGAGGGCTCATGCGGCGTGCAGGTCTGATCGTGGCAGTGGCGGCGGTGCTAGGAGCCTGTGGCGGGGGCGGTGGGACGAACAACAACGGCACTTTCGCTATCGCCAAGAATCCGGCCGGGAGTGGAGACGCCCAGGTGGCGGTGGTCGGGACTGTCCTGCCGCAGAATCTCAGCGTCCTGGTGACCGAGGATGGGAACCCCAGGCAGGGCCAGACGATCACCTTCACCGCGTCCGGCGGCGGCGTGAACCCGCTTACGAGTGTCAGCGACCCCAACGGCATTGCGAAGACCACGTGGACGCTTGGTACGGTGTCCGGCGCACAAACGGTGACGGCAACACTCCGCGCCGCCGTCGGCTCACCGCTGACTTTCACCGGGACCGCCAACCCGGACGTGGCCACTGTAATGGCCAAGGTCGCCGGGGACTTCCAGACGACGGTCGCTGGCACCGACTTTCCGGTGCAGCTCGCCGTCAGGGCTCGGGATCAGTTTGGCAACGGGGTGCCCGGGCTGGTGATCGACTGGACGGTGCTGAGCGGCTCACTGACCTCCGACGCCACCACCTCCCTCACCGACGCTCAGGGTGTCGGGAAGCTCTTGCTGTCTGCCGGAGCCACCGCCGGGCCAGCGTCGATCCGGGCGACAACTCCCTCATTGGTGAGTACTCAACTCGATTTTACGCTGACCGTGGCACCGCCGCCGAAAGTGGTGAACGCCAGTGGGGCGGGGGTGAGTGTCGCCTTCTCCAGCTTCAGCAATGCGACTTCGAACCCCGCCATCGATACCATTCCGGTCGGCGGGGCGATCAAATGGGTCCAAATCAGCGGCCAGCACTCAGTCGCCTCGACTGGAGTGCCCAGCTTCACCAACAGCCCGGGACAGTTGACGTCCGCCGGATACACCTTCGTGTTCACCGCGGCGGGGACCTACCAGTATGAGTGTGGTGTCCACGGGGCGGCCATGACCGGCACGGTCGTGGTACAGTAGACCGGCTGCGCATGAGCGGGCGTCGCGATCAGTCGCGGCGTCCACTCTCGCGCATCAGCATCGCTTCGTAGCGCTCCGCCTCGTCATTCACTCGCACAGCATCCCACTCCAGCTCCCCGCCTATCAGCTCCGCCGTGCGTCGGGCTACCGAGGCGCCGTGATCGGGTGTCTCGTAGTAGAGGTGCAGTCGCCGTACCAGCACGTCCTCTACTCGGCACGCCAGCTCGCGGCGGGTCACGTGCACCACCTCCGCCTCGATCGCCGGGGTCCTCGGGCCGAGTGGCCGCGCCAGCTCGCGCTGTTCCCGCACCAGGTTGAAGACGGCGGCGCACTCCGAGCCGAAGAGCCGTACCAGGTGATCCACGGTTGCGATCGGCAGGCCCAGCTCCAGCCCGGGACTCCCCAGCGGTTCGAGATCGTGCACTTCTCCGCCGGGAAGTGGTTCTTCGTCTGTGGGAGGCGCGGATGGCTTGGGCCGTCCGTCCATGTCGTGGAGCGCCGCAACGGCGTGGTTCACCAGCTGCTCAGCCATTGACCGGTAGGTGGTGAGCTTTCCGCCGGCGATCGTCAGCATGCCGCCCGGCCCGGTGAGTATCAGATGTTCGCGGGAGACCTGGCTGGCCCCGACGTGATGGTCCGGTGCCACCAGCGGGCGCAGTCCCGCCCAGGTGGCGAGCACGTCTCCCTCGGCCAGGCGCGCATTCGGGAATGCCGCGTTGGCGGAGCGGAGCAGATAGACGATATCGTCGGCGCTGGCCCGGACATCGTCGGGGCCTTCGTCGGTGTCGGTGTCGGTGGTGCCGATATACGAGAACTCGCCCCAGGGAATCACGAACATCACTCGGCCGTCGATCGGACTGGTGAGGGTGATCGCCGCGTCATTCCCCAGCCGCTCGCGGCGCACCAGGACGTGGACCCCCTTGGTGGGGCGCAGTACGGGACGCGCGGCCGGATCCTCGAGGCGGCGGAGGCCGTCGCACCAGGGGCCGGTGGCGTTTACCACGAGGTGGGCGTGGACCAGTCCCTCGGTACCCGTCAGTTGATCCCGGAGCCGAGCGCCCTTCACCAGGCCATCGGCGCGGAGCAGCTCCTCGACCTTCATGTAGTTCGCGACCAGGGCTCCGTGACCCATCGCGGACCGGGCGGTAGCGATGACGAGTCGGGCGTCGTCGCACTGCGCGTCGAAATACCTGATGCCACCGACGAGGCCGCGTTCCCGAACCATCGGTTCACGTTGCAGGAGCCCGCGCTTGCCCAGTACGGTGTGCCACCGCACATTGCGGAAGGCCGCCAGCACGTCGTACAGGCAGATTCCCGCCCACAGCTTCCAGAGTGGAACCCGGTCGCCGCGATGGACCGGAAAGACGAACGGCAGCGGGCGGACCAGGTGGGGCGCGATGTTCAGCAGGGTCCGTCGTTCGCGCAGCGCCTCAAAGACGAGGGCGAGGTCACCCTCCTCGAGATAGCGCACTCCGCCGTGGATGAGCCGGCTGGAGCGGGAGCTGGTGCCGAAGCCCAGGTCGTGCTGATCCACCAGGATCGTCCGCAGGCCGCGCATGGCGGCGTCGCGGGCGATTCCAGTACCGGTAATCCCGCCGCCGATGACGAGCAGGTCGGCCGGCGCCGCACCAAGCTGATCTATCGAGGACCGATGCCAGAATTCACGCGCGGATCGCCCCCGCCCGTCCTGTACCTGCCCCGGCCGAGCACCTGGCTGCTGTGGCATGACTACCTTTTCCGGCCGGGCATGACGGTGCTTGATCTGGCCTGCGGCGAGGGACGGCATGCGCTCAAGGCGGCGCAGTGGGGCGCCACGGTCACGGCGCTGGACCACGACGACACCAAGCTGGAGACCGGGCGCGAAGCGGCGGAGCGGCTAGGTGTCACGGTCGATTTCCAGTCCGTGGACCTCACGGGCGAGTGGCCCGATCTCGGCGAGTTCGACATGGTGATGATCTTCAATTACCTGGATCGCTCCCGATTTGCCGACGTGAAGGCCTGCGTCGCGAGCGGCGGGATCCTGCTCATGGAGACCTACCTCGAGTGGCAGCGGGCGCTCGGCTGGGGCCCGAGCAAGGCCGAGCATCTGCTGCAGCCCGGCGAACTCACCCGGCTGGCGGCGCCCTTCGAACTGCTGCACGGGCGCGAAGTATTCGAGCCGATTGACAGTACCAAGGTCCGCGCAGTCGCTTCGATCGCGGCCCAGAAACGGTAAACGCGCACGGCCGTGCGCTCAATCATCGTAAGCGCGCCCGGCCGGACGCGCCAACGGTTCTAAATGAGCAGCCCTCGTCGTCCCTGCATCGTGGCGGGCCTCCGGACCCCGTTTGCCCGGAGCGGCACGGTGTTCCGGGACGTAACCGCAGTTCAGCTCGCCCGCCGGGTCACCCAGGAACTCCTCGAACGCAGCGGACTCGACGGCCGCGAGGTCGATGAGGTCGCATTCGGGCAGGTGATCGCCTCGGTCCTGGCGCCGAATGTGGCGCGCGAGGTGAGTCTCCTTCCCCAGTTGCCGAAGACAATTCCCGCCTTCAGCATCAACCGCGCCTGCGCTTCCGCCGGTCAGGCGATCAGCTACGCTGCCGACCAGATCACCCTGGGGAATGCGGACGTGGTCCTGGCCGGCGGCACCGAGTCGCTCTCCGACATTCCGATCCTGCACTCGAAGCGCTTCAGCCAGATTCTGGTCGAGGCCAGCAAGGCCAAGAGTCTGGGACAGCGGCTCGGCGTGTTCGCGAAGGTGCGTCTCCGGGATTTCGTTCCCGTCTCGCCGGCGATCGCCGAACCGAGCACCGGCGAGTCGATGGGCCAGTCGGCGGAGAAGATGGCGAAGGAGAACGGCATCACCCGCGAGGCGCAGGACCGGCTGGCGATGCTGAGCCACCACCGCGCCGCGGCGGCGACCGCGAGCGGCCGGTTCGCGGAAGAGATCGCGCCGTGGTTCGGCGGTCGCGGCATGGACGAGGTGGTCACCACCGACAATCTGATCCGCGCCGACACCTCGATGGAAGCGCTCTCCAAGTTGAAGCCGGTCTTCGATCGCCGCTACGGCTCGGTCACCGCGGGCAACTCCTCGCCGCTGACGGACGGCGCGGCGGTCGTGCTGATGATGGAGGAGCAGAAGGCGCGCGCGCTCGGCTACCAGCCGCTGGTGGCAGTGCGGAGCTATGCCGTGGCGGCCGTGGACCCGGGGTGGCAGCTGCTCATGGGACCGGCCTTCGCCGTGCCGAAGGCGCTCGATCGCGCCGGCATCGGCTGGAAGGATCTTGGCCTGGTTGAAATCCATGAGGCCTTCGCGGCGCAGGTGCTCTCCAACACCGACGCGTGGGCCTCGAAGGCCTGGGCGGAGAAGCTGGGACGCTCCGCTCCCGTGGGAGAGGTGGACTGGGACCGCACCAATGTGCACGGGGGGTCGATCGCGATCGGGCATCCCTTTGGAGCGACCGGGGCGCGCATCGCGACCACCCTCGCCAACGAGATGGTCAAGCGCGACGTGCAGTTCGGCCTCATCTCGATCTGTGCGCAGGGGGGGATGGGTTTCGCGATGGTCCTGGAGCGCGTATGACAGCCCTGACGATTGCCAATCACGGCGACGTCGCCGTTCTGACGCTCGACCTGCAGGGTGAGCCGGTGAACAAGCTCAACGCCCAGGTCAAGGCGGAGTTCGAAGCGGCGCTGGAGCGGTTGCGTGGGGACGTGGCGGTGAAGGGGCTGGTGATCATCTCCGGCAAGCCTGACACCTTCATCGCCGGTGCCGATATCGAGGAGTTTACCCGGCTCTCGACCCGGGAGCAGTTCGAGCAGCTCTCCCGCGACGGCCAGGCGATGCTGCAGCGGCTGGACGATTTCCCCAAGCCGGTCGTCGCCGCCATCCACGGCGCCTGCCTCGGCGGCGGCTTCGAGCTGGCACTCGCCTGTGACTGGCGCATCGCCACCGATCACCCCAAGACTCAGCTCGGCCTCCCCGAAGTGCAGCTCGGCCTGCTGCCGGGGGCTGGCGGGTGTCAGCGACTGCCCCGGCTGATAGGACTCTCGGCCGCACTCGGCATCATCATGCCTGGGAAGACCGAGGTCGGGCTGAAGGCATTCAAGTTAGGCATGGTGGACGAGCTGGTGCCCAGGGCGATTCTCCTCGAGACCGCGCTCAAGGCCGCGAATCGGCTGGTAGGGGCGGGCGTCCCCGCCCGCCCGAAAAAAGGCGGGTTGGTCGGCTTCATCTTCGACCGCACCTGGCCGGGTCGGCAGTTCGTCTACTGGAAGGCACGCAGGGACACCCTCAAGAAGTCCGGCGGACACTACCCGGCACCGATCGCCGCACTGGAGGCGGTGAAGGCGGGACTGGAGCGGGGCGGGGCGAAGGGCTATGTGGTCGAGCACCGCAAGTTCGGTGAGCTCGCCGCGACCGAAGTCTCGCGCCAGTTGATCAATATCTTCTTCGCCACAACGGCGCTCAAGAAGGATGACGGGCTGCCTGACGGAGTGACCGCAAAGGCGCGGCCCGTCGCCCGGCTGGCGGTGATCGGCTCCGGCTTCATGGGAGCGGGCATCGCAGGGACGGCGGTGAGCACCGCCGGCATCGATGTGCGGGTGAAGGACACCGAGCTGGCCCGGGTCGGGAAGGGGCTCAAGGCCGCCACCGACATCCTGACCGGCCGGCTGAAGCGGCGGCGGATCTCCCGGTTCGAGTTCGACCGTCAGGCGGCGCTGCTCTCCGGCGGCACCGACTTCAACGGCTTCCCGCGGACCGACCTCGTCATCGAAGCGGTGTTCGAGGATCTCGAGGTTAAGAGGAAAGTGCTGGCCGAGACCGAGGCGCACACGCGGGCAACCGCCATCTTCGCGACCAATACCTCCACGATTCCGATCACCGACATCGCGGCCGGCGCCGCGCGTCCCGGACAGGTGCTCGGCATGCACTTCTTCTCGCCGGTGGACCGGATGCCGCTGCTGGAGATCATCCCGACGGCGGCCACCAGTCCGGATACCATCGCGACCGCGGTGCAGTTCGGCCGGAAGATCGGCAAGACCGTGATCGTGGTGCGCGATCATCCCGGGTTCTGGGTCAATCGGATTCTCACTCCGTATCTCAATGAAGCGGGGTACCTCTTCTCCGAAGGGGTGCCGATGGATGTGCTCGACCGGGTGATGACCCGGTTCGGCTTCCCGGTCGGGCCGATCACGCTGCTCGATGAAGTCGGACTTGATGTCGCCGCCAAGGCGGGCAAGGTCATGCACGCGGCATTCGGGGACCGGCTCACTCCCTCCGATCTGATCGGCAAGCTGCTCGCCGATCAGCGGCTGGGCCGGAAGAACGGCAAGGGCTTCTACCACTATCACCAGGGGCAGAAGACCGGCCCCGATGAAAGCGTGTACGACCTGCTCGGCATTCGCCCGAGGAAGCCCGAGTCCACGGAGTTGATCGAGCAGCGGCTGGTGTACGCGATGCTCAACGAAGCGGCGATGGCGATGGCAGAAGGGGTCGTCCGCTCCGCCCGCGACGGCGACATCGGTGCCATCTTCGGCATCGGTTATCCCCCCTTCCGCGGCGGACCGCTCCGGTACCTCGACAGCCTCGGTGCCGCGCAGGCGGTGCAGGTGCTCCGGATGCTGGAGGGGAAGTTCGGAGCGCGGTTTGCGCCGGCGACTGCTCTGGTCGGGATGGCCGAGCGGGGCGAGCGGTACTACACTGCCGGAGAAGAGGCCATGCCTGCGGTCGGCTGAAACCAACCATTGCAAGGAGTCCGAGTGTCCATCGCCACTTCGAGCGAT
>JBDTTN010000063.1:0-9677 GCA_039930625.1 Gemmatimonadota bacterium
GCGATTGGGCGATTGGGCGATTGGGCGATTGGGCGATTGGGCGATTGGGCGATTTGGCGATTGGGCGGCGTGCCGAAGGTGTTGCTGGCGTCGCCTTGGCGATAGTCTGTTCGCCGAGCGCCGGGGTCAGCCGGCGAACGGCTAGTGGCTGACGGCGGTCGGTTCTCCTAAATCATTTCCTCTCGCGCAGCTCCAACAGCCATCCCTTCCCCGGCGGCACCGGGATCGCCTGACCGAGCCGGAATGTCGCCGCCGGCTGGAAGGTGGCAATCTCCGGTGCGATGAGGGTGACTCGACTGGAATCGAGGCCGAGCCGCTTCCAGTCCACCTGCAGCGTGACCCGCGCCGTGTCAGGCGCCCAGCTCGCGATCGCCACCAGCGTCCTGCCCTCCCGTACATAGCTCGTCGCCAGCACATCGCTGCGCCCGGTCTGCACGGGCGTGGACGGCGACCACCACCCCTCCATGCGCGCCTCGGCGATCCCGAAAGCATCCCACTCGCGCCAGATCGGCCGTGGATCGCCGGCCCAGGGTAATCGGTTTGTCATGCCGAAGAGCATCCCCCGCCAGGGATTGCCACCGCCCTCGAGCATCTCGCCCATCACCCCGAAGGGAATGCCTGACATCTCGACCAGCCAGTAGTCCGGCGGGCTGTCGTAGTCGAAGTACTCGCCGAACCAGATCCGGTCGAGATAGGGAAAGTGCTCGAGATAGAGGTTGGCGCTCGATGCCCAGCCGTCGTTCGGGTTGTACTGGTTGGCCGAGTGCAGGTCGATCAGGGCCGCGGGCCGGTGCCGGTCGAGTGCCTTGCGGACCCGCTTCATGGTGGTGCGATCGAAGGCGACGTCGTCGATGTAGATCCCGTCCATCTCGACGTTGCGGGCCAGCCAGTCGAGCCCCTCCACATAGAAGTTGTGCCACCGGCTCACGCCACTAGTCACGATCGCCGCATCCTTCAGTTCCGGAACAAACCAGGCCGCGATGTAGTCCTCGCCGAGATGCTCCTGCAGCCAGGAATAGCCACCGCCCGGGCCGGGCGCGTAGACCTCGTGTCCGAGACTGCGGAGCGCCCAGAGCTCGGGGGCACGGGTCGTGAGCTCGCGCACGGTGTAATAGAGCTTCACCCGCATTCCCCGCTGGTGCGCGGCCGCGATGTAGGCGCGCATCGTGTCCGGCGTCAGGAAGGGGTAGTTGATCCAAGGGTTGATGGCGGTGGCATGGTGGACATTGATGACGTTGGCACCGGCCGCCGCGACGGTATCGAGCGAGGTGTAGGCGTGATAGAACCGGGTTGAGAACTGGGCGGCCGGCATGATCGGGCGGAACGGGGTGATCGCGAGCCGGAAATTGAAGTACAGCGACTCCCCCGCCGCCATCGTCCGTGCGCCGCTGAAACAGCGCACCAGGTAGACCGGCCCTTCCAGGGTGAATCGGCAGCCGCCATGGCCCAGATTGTACCAGCTCTCCGGCAGCACCAGCGGCTTGAGCTGATAGAAGTTGGTGTTCAGCGGGCGGACATAGTGCTGGTCCTTGAGCGTGAACTGCAGTCCTGCGTTCACATCGCCGATCCACGCAGCGTCCTGATTTGCCTGCTGGTACCAGCGCCATTCGAAGGGCGCGGGGCGGGCGCCACCTTTCTGTCCCAGCCCCATCAGGTAGCGCGCCGCAGCCGAATCGAATGGGATCTCCAGGCGCACATCGCCAAGCGCCGTCTCGCGTGCAGCGGTGAGCCGCACCTGATACTCCATATTGCCATCCGCCTCGAGCGTGCCGGAAACGCGGAGGCTCAGTGCACCCGCCGTGCTGTGCGCCGTCCAGCGCACCGTGCCTTCCCCCCGCCTCCCGTAGCGGACTCCGGAAGTTCGCCATGGGAGTGTGCGCCCGGTCGGATCCGCCGCCACCAATGCTACCGGTCCGCGCAGGACTTCCCGGCCCGTCCGACCGATCCCGGTCAGCTCCGGGGTGAAGAAGCTCCGGATGCCGCTCGGGAATCCGACAGCGCCGAGCACCACGTCGCGCCCGAGGATTGAGAGTCGGGGGCCGGCGACCCTGACCGGCGTGAAGGGGCGCACCACCGCATCATCCTGGTGGAGCCGGGAGTTCAGCCAGCGCAGCCGCGAGAGTCGCGCCGGCTCGTCGTCGCCGTGTGAGGCGATCGACCCCGCTGTCACGGTCAGCAGGACCGGGAGAGTCACGGCAGGCTGGTTGCGAGCTCCGATCGTCACTGTCCCTTCATACCGCCCCGGCGGCGCCGAGTCAGGCACCTGGGTGCCGAACCAGAGCGCCTGCACCCGGCCCTTCGCGACGTCGACGCGGGTGGTGAAGCGGTGCCCCTCCCAGTCCACGCCCCCCAGGTTGAAACAGGTCGAGGCCCCCGCGGTGATCACCGCACCGGCGCTCGTCCGGAGCGCGGTGAGCCGCACGCTGAGGGAGTCAAGCGCAGCAACGGCATAGACGCCGACCTGAAACGTCAGATACTCGCCGCGCTGCGCCGTCGCCCTGACCGGGCCATTCGCCCCCGCGAGGATCCACCGGTGCGGCAGGTCGCGGGTCATCCGGATCGGGTGGTCGCGATCCTCCGGGAAAAGCAGCATGCGCGACCCGGGATGGGCCGCCAGCAGGGTCGAGGTTTCTGCCTCCCCGGCGATGAGCTCCATCGGCTCGACCCGGTTCCACTCGCCCGCAACCTGAATCTCCACCAGCTCGGCCTCGGGGAGGCCGCGCCAGCCGGAGCCGTTCGCGTCGAAGCCAAGCGAGCGCAGCCACGCCGAGTCAGGCGGTGCGGGCCGGGGGTAGAAGACGCGGGGATAGTTCGCCTTGACGCTGCCGGCGTAGCGGAGATAGTAGACATCGTACTCGCCGGGGCCGTCGGCCGGTTCAAAGGCAAGAGTCCCCGCCTCCCGGGTGAGACTCCCCCGCGCCACCCGCATTGAGCGCCCGGTGGTGACGGCCAGTACGACGATGTCGCGCGCCTCCGGCAGCGTATCCCGCCTGCGCCACGGTATGGTGACACGCACTGCGGCCGCTGGCTGACGAACCTGGACCACGGCGCGCTGATTGCCTAGCGAATCGGGATCCCAATTCCCGGATGCGTAGCGCGGCTCCTGGGCGTGCAGCGTTCCGGCGGCGCAGAACGCCAGGCAAAGAAGAACTCTCATCCCTGTCTCGTGTGCAGAGTGCGATCGACCATGGCCTCGAGGGCCGAGCGCTCGGCCTCCAGGCTTTCCAGCAGCCGGAACTGGGCCCGGGCACGATCGAGGTTCTGCCCGGGGCGGCTGGTCCGGTAGTAGCTGTCGCCGGCGAGATGATCGGTGAGAAAGCGCACGCCCTGCTCGTAGGTGAGCAGCAGTCCTGCGAAAATGAAGTGCGTGCGCTCCGCCTCGGTGAGTCCGGCGCCGCACGCGCCCAGGAATCCGGCGGCGAGCGCCGCGAGCAGCGGCGGCCGGACGCCGATGCGGGCGAGGTCGCGCTCGTCCTCGTCGGTCGGGCTCGCGATGGATCGGATGAGGTCGCCGACATCGGAGAGGAGCGTCCCCGGCATCACCGTGTCGAGATCGATCACGGCCAGTGCCTCACCGCTCGCGGCATCCAGCAGCACATTCGCGGCCTTGGCATCGTTGTGGACGATCCTGATCGGGAGCGCACCCGCGGCAAGGAGTGGCGGGAGGACCTTGGCGTAGTCTGCTCTGCTGTGCGCAAATCCGATCTCCGCCGCGACCGACGCGGCACGCCCGGCAGGATCACCGGCCACCGTACGCTCGAGCGTCGCCAGCCGCCCTGCCGTATCATGAAAGCCGGGGATCGTCTCGACCAGCGGCGGACCGGCGTAACTCTGGAGCATCCGCTGAAACTGCCCGAAGGCGCGTCCGACCTCCTGCGCCTGCAGGGCGGTCGTCGCGCGGAGGCAGGTGCGTGAGCGATCGATAAAATGGAACACTCGCCAGCACGCGCCGTCACCCGCCACCCACGCGACCGAACCGTCTGCGCGCGCGCGGAGCCTCAGGACTCGGCGCTCGGCATCGGGCTGGCCGTCGACGAGGTCCCAGAGGTGCGTCGCCACCAGCGCCACGTTCCGCGTGACGGCCTCGCCATCCGGAAACACCCGCGGATTGAGGCGCTGCAGCAGGTAGGAGTCGCCGCCGGGAGTGGCCACGCGCCACGAGGCGTTGATGTGGCCTCCCGCCTGCGGCTGCAGACTCATCATCGTCAAGCCAAAGGCCTCGATAGCCGCAGCGGCCTCGGATTCGCTTACGACCACATCGACTCCGGATAGCTCCCGTCATCGACGAGTGCCCTCAGCGCAGCGACGACCCAGGCGCGATCTTCGGCGTAGGTGACGCCGCACCAGCGATCCGCAGTCGGCAGCACCTCCACCGTGGCATCTCCCCGTACCATCGCCGCCTGCACCGCGTCCGGGAGATAGCATTCCCCCCGTTCACCCGGACCGGCGCGAAGGAAGTCTTCAAATGCTCGCACCAGTACTGGAAGGATGGTCGCCGAGAATCCCCAGAGGTTCATCGAAACGAGGGCCCCCGCTTCGACGCGCCGGCCGGAGGCTTCTGCGCCAGCAATGAAATTTCCGTCCGCCGCACGGATCAATTCACGCAGTTCGGTGATGCGTGTCAGGTGACCGTCCGGGCCCCGCTCCAGCAGCGCGCGATTCACACCACCGGCGGGACTGGCGGTCGCGTCGAGCCGGTACCCCACCACCGCATGGTGGGCACTCTCGGCGGAACCGGCTCGCAGGAAGTCGGCGACCGCCTGCAGCGACCGCCGCCCGTAAAAGTCGTCAGCGTTCAGGACGGCGAAGGGGCCGCGAATCTCGGCCGCGGCGGCGAGAACCGCCTGGGTCGTGCCCCACGGGCGAGTGCGGCCGGGTGGCACCGGGTAGCCCGTGGGCAGTGCGTCCAGCCGCTGGTGCGCGGTCGCGACCTCCAGTCGGGAGCGGTACCGGTTGCCCATCGTCTCGCCGAACGCCGCAGCCATCTCTGGACGAATGACGAAAACCGCCCGGGAGAACCCGGCGCGCCAGGCATCGAACACTGCGTAGTCCATCAGCGTGGCGCCGCCGGGACCGAGCGGGTCGAGCTGCTTGAGCCCGCCGTAGCGGGAGCCGAGCCCCGCCGCCAGCACGACCAGCGTCAGGGGCGCAGTCACCGCCCGGGCGCGAACAGGACGGCGTTGGTGAGCAGCTTGGCGGGCCCGCGCCAGAATCCGCGGTACACCGGATTCTCCGCGAAGACCACCACGCTCCCGCTTCCCACCGTCTCCACGGCGGCCCAGACGGAGTTGCGGAGGAGCTTTTCAGTGTTGTTAGGCCAGGTGAAACCCGCGAGCGTCAGGTCGCTGCCGGTGAAGACCACCGGATTGGCGCCCTTCTCCGAAGGCTTGAGGAAGCGGCTGGTCTCGAGGAACACCGGCAGTTGGTCCCGTTCGTACCCGGCGGTGAGCCAGTGGGTGCGGTCCAGCGTGGCGCGGAAGATCGCGCCCGGCACCTCCTCCGGCGTATTGCCACCGGCGGCGCTCGGTGAGACCAGCGGCGGCGCCGGGCGGGTGAGGTCGGTAATCGTGGTGTCCTTCACCGCGACCGAGTCGCCGACAAGCTCCTTCACCGTGGTCAGCCCGACTTCCTTCCGCCCGAGGAGCTCAACCGAGCCACCGAATCCGATCACCGCTCCACCGGATTCCACCCAGCTCCTGAGGTTCGCGGCGCCCCGCTCGCCGAGTTCACGCCACAGCGTTCCCGCATAACCGGAGGGAATGATGAGGACGTTGTAGTCCTCGAGGTTGGCGTCCCCGATTGTGGAGAGATTCACCGGCGTCACCGGGATGCCAAGTTCGCGGTCGAAGTAGAACCAGACCGCGCCGAATGCCGTCTGATCGACCCCGTCACCCGCGGCCAGCAGAATCCGCGGCGCCCGGACCGCGACCACCGTCTCGCTCCCGATGCCGAACTGGCCCGAATCGGGAAAGGCCGAGCGCACGGCGGTGACGCGCGCCCCGGTCTCCCGGGCCAGCGCCACGATGCGCTCGTGGATCGTAGCCGGATTGCGCTGCAACCTGACCACGAAGGTGCCACGGGGCTGGGGAGTCGCGTCGGCGGTGATGGGCCGGGTCGCGACGCTCACATGGAAGCCTTCGCGGAGCAGCCGCATGGCGAGCCTGGTGCCTGCTTCGCTCTCGTTGGAGAAGAGATACGCCGACTGCGCCCTCGCCGGAGCCGGCGCGGCCGCCAGCGAGTCGGTGCTGCGGATCCGTTCGTTTGCAACCCGGGCCGTGTCGTCGGTCCACCACGCGTCCAGCCCCAGCGTTAGCGGGAGCGACCAGGCTGTGATGTCGTAGAACTCGTAGCTCTCCTTTTCCTGGTCCGCCCCGCGCCGCTGGTTCCGCTGAAAGGAGCCGTATTGCCGGCGGACGAAGGCGGAGTCCCACGCGGCCCTGGGTTCGAGCATCGTAGTCGCGAGCCGGGCCTCGGGCTGAGCCAGGTCCACGACGTAGGTGCCGGCCGGAAAGCTCCGCTTCGCGGCGACCGGGCCGCCGAAATACGACGTCGCGCGGAGCGGAGCGTAGGCCTGCGTGAGGCGGCCGACTTCGATCTCTTCCCCAGCCAGCCGCCGCGCCAGCCACATCGCCCGCCCGGGATCGGCGGCGCTGAAGAGCACCCGTCGCATCGGCCGCTTCTGGGCGTCGCTCATGCCGGTGGCGTGGAAATCGTAGAAATCCCGCAGCCGCTCGGTGCGGTTCTTCGCGGCATACTCCAGCGTGGCGAGTGAGGCGGTGTAGTGGTGCGCGATGGCCATTTCGAAGGTGACCCAGGTACCGTCGTCCTTGCGCTTCTTGAGTTCGGGGCCGCCATCGGTCTCGAACGTCATCCCCACGCCGCCCCGCATCGTCGGCCACATGTCGATGTAGCCGGGATAGAAGAAGTCAAAGACATCGCGCACGTAGTACTGCCAACCGAAGCGATCGAAGGCCTGGCCATTGTTGCGCCCGAAGCGCTCGAACCAGGCATAAGTTTTCGCCGGGAGATTGGCGTTGTGCGCGTCGGCCACTGGCGGGAAGAAATACTGGGAGGTCGTGCTGTGGAGGTCCGCCACCACCTGTGGATGCCAGCGGACATACACCGAAGCGATCGCCTTCGACTCGTTCTGGGATTGCGCCAGCAGGTCGCGGTTCATGTCGAAGCGATAGTGATTGTAGCGGCCCCAGATGGCCCACGGCTCGGTCTGCTCCACGGCCAGCGGATCGTCGCTGCCTACCGCGACCGAGTTGGACCACGCCGCAAACCGCTCGTGGCCATCCGGGTTCTGTGAGGGGTTGATGAGCACCACCGTGTTCTGCAGGATCTCGAGGGTTGCCGGCTCATCGGAAGCGAGCAACTGGTAGACGGTCTGCATCGCCGCCTCGAAGCCCGCCGGCTCGTTGCCGTGCACCGAGTGAGTAAGCAGTACCGTCACCGGCGTCTTCTCCGCCAGCGCCCGTGCCTGATCAACACTGGTCTTCCGCGGATCGGCGAGCAACGCCAGGCTCCCCCGGATCTCGTCCAGCCGCGCGATCTTCGCCGGCGCGGAAATGATCAGCAGCCGCATCACCTTCCCTTCCGCCGTCTTCCCGATGATCTCCGTGCGCACCCGGTCCGGCGCCGCCTCGATGAGGCGGTCCAGCACCTGTTGCTGCTGGTAGTACATCGTCTGCTGCGACCCGACCGCATAGCCGAGGATCGCGTCGGGATGCGGCACCTGCTGGCGGTAAGGCCCGCGCGCGTAGAAGTCGAAGTCCTGGGCGTGGAGCAGCGTCGGAAGGAGAAGGAGCGTCGCAAGCAGGCGCATGGATAGAACCGGGCCGGCAGAAAGTGATTGAACGACTGGGCGATTCAGAGGTCCGACAGACGGCGATTTCGGCGCCCGCCGCATCGAAGGCAGAGTATACCGCGTCACGGAACGGTCAGCTACCAGCCAGTTCCACCGTCCGGAGGCTTCCGATCCCACGCTGACGGTGCCACAGATCCCAGGTTTCAGCGACGACCGCCCCAATCAGGAAAACGAGCGCCGTGTAGTACAACCAGAGCACGAAAAGAATGACCGCACCGATGTTGGCGTCCGCCGAAAATCGGTTCACCACCGCCAGATTGTGCAGGTACCAGGCGAACGCCCGCTTGGCGGCCTCGAACAGCAATGCGGTGAACAGCGAGCCGGCGAGCGCGGCGCGGCGCGGCAGCCGGCGGGGAGAGGCGTGCCGGTAGACCACATAGAACACGCAGACCGAGAACCCGAACGCAACCACCTGGGTCACGACATACCCGAGTCCGCTTACGAAGAACCCGAGCGTGGGTATCGCCGCAATGAGGTCCCTTCCGCGCGCGCCGATAAACTTGATGCCGCCGCCAACGACCGCGTTGGCGATCACCAGCGCCACCGCCAGCACCACCATCATCGCATCCCGAAGCTTTCCGGCCAGGTACCCGACCACGATGTGCTGGCCGGTGGTGCGCCGGGGGACATCATAGACCAGGATGAGCGAGGTGCGGACCGACGCAAAGAGCCGGGTGGCGAACCAGATGAAAAGCGGAATGGCGTAGAGCGAGATCGTTGCCCGGGCGCGTGTCAGGCCCAGGAGAAACCTCTCGACGGCGGCAAAGGGGCCATCCCCCTCCCCGGCTGACGCAGGCACCAGCCGCTGGAAGAGCTGCTGCAGGTCCTGCGTGCTGGAGCGGGGCGAGAGCTGCGCCACGTGGGTAAGCGCGATGAGCACCAGGAGCAGGAAGGGTATGGCCGCCAGCAGCGCGTCGAAGGTGAGCGCACTGGCGAGAAAGGGGAGATTGTGCCGGTCCGCCTGCACCAGGGTCCGTGTACCGAACGCCCGGAGCCCCTTGAGGCGGCTGAGGAGAATCCCCCCTGTCAGGCGACAGGCTCCTCGTCGTCCTCGTCGTCCTCGAGGTCCGGGGCCGGCTTGCGCCGGCGGGCCCGCGCCTCAGCGAGTCGCCGCTCGAGATCACCGCGCACCTCGTCCCGCTCCTCGTCGCGGCTGCTCGCCTCCGGTTTCCGCCACTCTCCCGAGATGCGTTCCGACAGCTCGCCGACCTTCTCCTCGGCCAGCGCCCGCGCCTTGCGCAATCTGCGCTTCAGGGCGCGACGCGTCTCCGCACCGGTCTGCGGCGCAAACAGCAGGCCCATCGCCACCCCGAAGAGGGCGCCGAAGAGAATCGGCTTTAGGGAGCCGCCTTCCCGCTCCACGTATACAATCTCCCGATCGTCGTCCCGGCTCATGATTATTCTCCCGCCTCGGCATCGTCCACCGCGGTCACCAACGCGCGCTCGAGCGTGCTGTGGGCCTGGTAGGGTGCCTTGATGTACTTGGTCACCAGCGTTGCCGTTCCGGCCACCTTCAGCTGGTCGAACAGGAATCCGAAAGTCCGCTCCAGATCACCCGCGATCCGGTCGCGCGCCTCCGCGGGCAGGCCCCAGACATCCTTCTTGAAGGGCCCGATCGCCTTCTTGCGTGCCTTGTAATAGAACTGCTCGGCCGTGTCGCCGGACTTCCTCTCGCTCTCGGCGTTGATGTCGAGCCAGTCATACATGCGCTTGCGGAGCTCCGCCGGCAGTGCCGGGTGATCGAACACCAGGCTCTGGAAATTGGTCGCAAGATGAATCTCCGCCGTCTCAAGCCTCGGGAAGCTGC
>JBDTTN010000064.1:0-9665 GCA_039930625.1 Gemmatimonadota bacterium
CCTGCATTGGCAACTCCTGTCAGGCGCCAGCCGGGTCGCTCGCAGAGTGGACCGCTGCGCTCGCGGAGCTCGACAGCGGCTGACGTGTTGATGGGCGTCCCACCGTGGCCAATACTGGAGGCCCGTTCCACGACCGGTCCCGCATGCTCCGAGCTCCGAATGCGCACCCGCCCCCTGACAGGCACGCTCAGCGTGCTGCTGTCCACGGCCGCGAGCCTCTCCCATTGGGTGAAGCCCCAGCCCATCGGGAACGTTTCGTTCAATCTCGGGATCTTCCAGGCCTACTCGGTGCCGGCCGAGAGCATTCCGCCGACGGTCATTCTCTGGTCGGAGACCACCCATCGCGAGCTCTCGCACGCGTTCATGGGCGGCAAGAACTTGCAGGCGCAAGTGGGGGGACGACATCGGGAGTGCCATGCGCTTCTACGAGCACGTCTACGGCGAGGCGCCGGTGCCGCACTGCTACGGCACCGAGATCCCGGACTTGCATGGGGAGGCATGGCCGGGGATCATCGGGCTCTCCTTCGCCACCTTGATGCAGAACGACGACCAGGGCGAGAACGAGGTCTTCCGCGCCCATGAAGTCGGCCACCAGGGGGGTCGCGGTGGACTATGCCACCTATCGCGACCGCTGGATCGGCGAAGGAATCGCCGACTTCTCCGGCCTCTGGTACATCCAGACTCGCCGGAATTCGAACGACAAGTATTTCGACACGCTGAACGGCTGGAGGTCTGCGATCATGGTGCGGAGGGGCGACGCCCTCCCGATCTGGCTGGGCCATCGGGTGGCGAGCGGGGGAAACTTCATCGACGATGTCGCGATCATCTACAAGAACGGTGCGCCGGTCGTCCACATGCTTCGCATCCTGCTACTGCACATGAAAACCATGAGCGAGGACCGCTTCACCTGGGTCAGACACGATTTCTATTCCCGGTTCAAGGGGCGCGCTGCCTCCACAGCGGATTTCCAGCAGGCGGTCGAGCGCGGCACCGGCCAGGACATGACATGGTTCTTCTGGCAATGGATCTACGGTTCGGACATCCCCACCTACCGCGTCGCGAAGAACATCACGCCGATGGCGGACGACAAATTCCAGGTGATGCTGCGGGTGGACCAGGAGCGGGTGCCCCCGGAATTCCTCAGCTACGTGCCGGTGACCATCGACCTGGGCAACAACCAGTTGGCTCGCGTCCGCGTGAAGGTCACCGGAGCGCGGAGCGAGATCACCCTGCCGCCGATGCCCGCCAGGCCGAAGGCGGTCCGATTCAATGATATGGATGGGGTGCTGGCGGAGGTGAAAGAGGTGGCGTGGTAACCCGGCCCTGCTACTTTACACGACCCTTTCCGAAGAACGAGCATGAAGACTGCAACGATCGAGACCAGCCGCGGCACCATCAGCGCGGAGCTGTTCGACACCGAGACGCCGAACACCGTGGCCAACTTCGAGAAGCTGGCCAACTCCAAGTTCTATGACGGGACCCGGTTCCACCGGGTCATCGGCAATTTCATGGTGCAAGGTGGCTGCCCCAACTCCAGGGAAGAGAACGACCCTCGCGCGGGCACCGGCGGCCCCGGCTACAAGATCAAGTGCGAGACCCACCTCAACACCCACCGGCATGTGGCAGGCAGTCTTTCCATGGCGCATGCGGGGAAGGACACCGGGGGCAGCCAGTTCTTCATCTGTCACTCCCCTCAGGCCCATCTCGACAAGGTGCACACCGTCTTCGGACAGGTGACGAGCGGCATGGACGTGGTGAATGCGATCCGCAAGAACGATCTCATCACCTCCATCCGGGTGAGCTGACCCTGCTGCTCGATTTCGCGGTGCTCGCCGACTACGCGCTGATCGATCAGCACGGAAAACTCTCGGTCCTCGGTCTCTTCCAGCACGTGTGGGTGCCGCAGTTCCCCGCCGTGCATCCGCGCGCGCACCTCGTCCTCCGGGTACGCGGGCGCCGCACGGAGATCGGGACCCACGCGATGCGGATTCGCTTTCAGGATGAGCGCGGCGCCACGCTGGTCGAGGGCGAGGGCACGGTGCAGTTCGGCGAACCACCCGCCGGAGTCACCGATGTCGAGGCCGGCGCCGTGCTGGTCTTTGACCTGCCGCTGCCGCAGCCCGGGAGTTACAGCTTCGAAATCAGCCTGGACGGCGAGGACCAATACCGCGTGCCGCTCACGGCAGCCCAGCTCCCACTGGCACCACCAGGGGTCGAAGGCAGCACGCTGCACTGACTCCGTTGCAACCTCGGCTTCACCCCTCCTTCATACAGTTTCGTCACCGTTTGACAAAGCTGTTGTAGGGGCCTAGACTCGCCAGCAAGGTCTCTGTGGTTCCCCAGACCCCATTGTCACCGCATCTCCCTTTTCGAGGTCCATCTATGCGGCGGTTTCACGTATGGTTGGCCGTCGGCGGACTGGCCGCCCTCACCGGCGTTCCCGTCACTCTGGCGGCTCAGGGATTCAGTGTCAACGAGCACAGCACCTGCGCGATGGGTCGCGCCGGCACCGCTGTCGCCTCTCCATGCGCCGATGGCTCGGCGATCTTCTTCAATCCGGCCGGTGTGGCCAGCTCGGCGAAGGGACACACAACCATTTCCGCCGGCGGGACCGCGATCGCGCCGAGTGGCGGCTTCACCGACGACGCGACGGGCACAACGTCGAACTTGAACAACAAGGTGTATCCGATTCCGGCGCTCTACATCACCCACGGGTTCAGCGATCGGGTGGCCGCCGGTATCGGAGTGTTCGCTCCGTATGGCCTGACGACCGACTGGCCCGCCACGACGCCGGGCCGGTACCTCGGCTACAAGAGCGTGATCCGAGCGATCTACATCCAGCCGACCGTCGCCGTGAAGCTCGGCTCCATGGTCAAACTGGGCGCCGGATTCGACCTCAACATCTTTCACGTCCAGCTCCGTCAGCGCGTGGACCTCTCAACCCAGCAGCTGCCCGCACCCGCACCTCCGGGAGCAACATTTGCGAATCTCGGTATCCCCGCGGGCACCGACTTCGCCGATGTGAACCTCACTGGCAACGCGACTGGAGTGGGCTACAACCTCGGGGCAATCTTAGAGCCGAGCGACAAAGTAAGTCTCGGTCTGCGCTTCCTGTCGCGGCAGAAGGTCAAAATGAACAACGGCACGGCGGCGATCTCCCAGGTGAGCACCGGCATCACCCTCGCCGCGGGCAACCCGTTCGGCGTACCCGCAGGAACGCCGCTCGACGCGGTGGTCGCCGGGCAGTTCACCGGATCCGGGCCGCTGCAGGACCAGAACGCACGCACTGCGGTCCGGATGCCGGAGCAGCTGGTGGGAGGCATCATGGTGAAGCCGGTGGACCGGCTCAAGCTGCTCTTCGATGTCAGCTGGACCAACTGGAAGGTCTTTGATACGCTGTCCATCATCACGGCGAACCTGCCCCAGAGCAACATCCCCGAGAACTTCGGCGCGACCACCGCGTGGCGTTACGGCGCGGAGTACGAGATCTCGCCGACGACGGTGATCCGCGCGGGCTACCTCTTTCACAACGCCGCCGAACCAAAGGGCTCGGTGACTCCGAATCTCCCGGAAGGCAGCCGTTCCGAGTTCACGGTGGGCCTTGGCGCCAAGCTCGGCAGCAGCCTGCACGGCGACCTTGCCTACCAGTACATCAACCAGCAGGACCGTCGCGGGCGCACGGTGCCCTTCGGTCAGCCGGACAACGGCCTGTTCACGTTCAAGGCCCATCTGTTCGGCGCCATGCTGACGTACACCTTCTGAGGCCTCCGGGAGCCTAACATGCAGATCAAGCGTCTCATCACCACCCTGCTCGTCGCGCTACCGGTCCTTGCGGGCTGCCGCACCGACGAGACCCTGAATCCCCCGCCGGCGCCGCCGGTGCCGAGCGGCGGCGCGCTGTTCCAGCGTTACGTCTCGATGGGGAACAGCATCACCGCCGGCTTCCAGTCGGCGGGCATCAACGACAGCACCCAGCAACGCTCCTACGCCGTCCTGCTCAGCAAGGCGATGGGTGCCTCGTTCGTCTACCCCTCGCTCCTCGGACGGGGCTGCCCGCCACCGTTCGTCAACAACGTGACCCAGGCCCGGCTGGGCGGTGGCACGGGCACGACATGTGATCTCCGCGCCAGCAACGTGGTCCCGAACAACCTGGCGGTGCCGGGGGCGCGCGTCACCGAAATCCTGAGCAACTTCGGTGTGCCGGTCTCCAGTTCGAACGCCCTCACCCTGCTCGTCCTCGGGGGGAACACCCAGCTCGGACGAATGACGCAGCAGCAGCCGACGTTTGTCTCCGCCTGGATCGGCAACAACGATGTGCTCGGCTCGCTTACCAGCCAGACGAACCCCGGCGACCCCGCCCTGATCACCCCGCTGGCGCAGTTCACCGCCCAGTATGACTCGGTGCTTGACGCCATCGACGCCACCGGCGCCAAGGCGGTCCTCATCTCCGTGGCCGACGTCACCGTCATCCCATACGCATCCAAGGCGGCGATCTGGTACTGCCTGAAGAACGGCGGTTGCCCGCCGCCGCTTCCGCCGCAGAATCCGGCGCTGGCGGGGATACCGACGTTCACGGTGAACGTGAATTGCGCGCCGATTCCGCCGACCGGTGGCGGCCTGGCCATCCTTGTCCCCTGGACGATCGGCCTCGCCAAGGTGGCCGCAGCCGCCCAAGGCGTCCCGTCGGCGATCGACTGCTCCGTCGACAACGAGGTCGTCACCACGGCCGAGCTGGTGGGACTGGCGACTGCGGTCGGGCAATTCAATGCCCATATCCAGGCGGAAGCCACCACCCGCGGTATGGCGTACGCCGACGTGAACTCGGCCCTCGCCGCGCTCGTGGCGAATCAGTCGATCCCGGCATTCCCGGACATTTCGGGTGCGCTGGTGGGGACATCGGTTCTATTCGGACCTTATTTCACGCTCGACGGCGTCCACCCGAGCAGTCTCGCACATCAGCTCATCGCCGACACTGTCGCTTCCGCCATCAACCAGAAGTTCGGTACCACACTGCCGATCCCGGTCTGTGGCACGGTGAGCTGCCCCGCGCCGTAGGGTGGCGATGAGCCGTTAGTCGTCAGCCGTTGGCCGTTAGCCGTTAGCCGTTAGCCGGTTCCACTATGGACCAGCTAGCGGCTAATCGCTTGCGGCTATATTCCAACCGCCTCTCTCCTCTTTCCCCTCTCTCCATGACCTGGACCCGCGACCGCGCCCTCGCCCTGATGCATGAGTACACGCCATCCGAGGCGCTGCGAAAGCACATGTACGCCGTTGAAGCCGCCATGCGGGCGATGGCGGCGCGGGAGGGCGCGGATCAGGACGAGTGGGGACTGGTCGGACTGCTGCACGACTTCGACTACGAGCGCTTTCCCAACGCCGCTCACTCCGCCACCGAGGAGCACCCGGCTGAGGGCGTCCGCATTCTCGCCTCACAGGGTTTCCCGGAGCCGCTGCAGCGTGCCATCCTCGGCCATGCCACCTATAGCGGCGTGCCGCGCGACACACCGGTGGCCAGGGCGCTCTTCGCCGTGGACGAGTTGTGCGGATTCCTGGTGGCCTGTGCCCTGGTACGTCCCACGAGAAGCCTGATGGACCTCGAGGTCTCCAGCGTCAAGAAGAAGTTCAAGGACAAGGGATTCGCCCGCGGAGTCAGCCGCGAGGATGTGCTGCAGGGCGCGGAGGAACTGGGCGTCGCTCTCGACGAGCACATCGCTTTCGTGCTCCAGGCGCTGCGCCCGGTGGAGCGCACCCTCGGGCTCGGCGGGCCATGACTGACCCGGGGCTGCGGCAGACCAGGGTCTCGACCAGCGCTCGACCCGTCGGGCAGCGAGCCATCGACCGCGCCGCAGGAGCTCGCCCGGTACCGGGCAACAGCGTCTCGCTGGTCCAGGATGCCGAGGGCCTCGACGCGATGCTCGGGGTGATTGCGCGCGCCGCCCGGTTCATCCATTTCGAGAACTATATCATCCGCGATGACGCGACTGGCTGGCGCTTCGCCGAAGCGCTGGCGGAGCGGGCCCGCGCGGGTATCGCCGTCCGGGTGCTGTACGACTGGCTCGGCTCGGTGAGCACCCGCCGCAAGTTCTGGCGCTTCCTCCGCGAAGCCGGGTGCGAGGTCCGCGTCTTCGGGCCCCCGTCGCTGCTCCGTCCCCTGCGGATGATCTCGCGCGATCACCGCAAGCTGGTGGTGGCCGACGGCTCGCTGGCCGTGGTAGGCGGCCTCTGCATCGCGGACGAATGGGCCGGTGACCTGCAGAAGCAGGTTCCCCCCTGGCGGGACACGGCAGTACGGATCGAGGGGCCGGCGAGCCATGCACTGGATCTGGCCTTCGCAAAGATCTGGGCGTTGACCGGCCCGCCGCTGCCCGCCGACGAGCGCGCGACCGACGTTCCCCCGGCGGGGGACGCCGCAGTGCGGGTGGTGGTCGGCGAGCCCGGGAAGGAGCGGGCGTATCGGGTGCTCGAGTACCTCGCCGCGGGATGCCGGCGCCGGATCTGGGTGGTGGATGCCTATCTGGTCCCGCCGGCGCGGCTCTTTGACGTCCTGGCGCTCGCGGAGAAGGACGGTGTGGACATCCGTTTCCTGGTGCCAGGATCGAGCGACGTGCCGCTGATCCGCAACCTCACCCGGATCGGCTACCGCGACCTGCTGCGCGCGGGAATCCGCATCTTCGAATGGAACGGCCCGATGATCCACGCCAAGACCATGGTGGCGGACGGCCGATGGGTTCGGGTCGGGACCAGCAACATCAATGCGTCGAGTCTGAGCGGAAACTACGAACTGGACCTGGTGATCGAGGACCCGACTCTGGCGCGGGCCATGGAGCATCAGTTCCGGCGCGACATAGGCGCCAGCGCGGAAGTTGTCAGGCATAAGCGGGAGGCTCCCCGTGGACTGGCGCGGGTAATGCCCTCCCGCCTCGAAGCCCTGGACGGCGACGGCACGCCCAAGAGGCGAGGGCGCCGTGAACTCCGTGCCCGCACGGTCGTGGCGGCTCGGCGGCTCATGACCGGGGCGTTTCGTTCCGTGCTGGGCCCCATCAGCCTTGGGCTGCTCGTCGTGGGGGTGCTGTTCCTGGGACTGCCGAGGATCATGGGCTACTTCTTCGGCGCACTCTGTCTCTGGTTCGCCCTGGCGACCGGGCTGCAGCTCTGGCGGCGGCGAGACGTGGCGTGATTTGCGGATCGCCGCCGGCCACGGCTGAGCGGGCCGCCTCAGCCCCCGCCCTGCTTCTTGTCTGGCAGAGCCCGTCTCAGTGACTGCGGAGCGCCCCCGTCTCCTGCGCCCTTACCTCTTCGCTACCGCCGTGGCCCTGGTCCTGGGGATTGTCGCTCTGGCTGCCCATCTGCGCCAACCACCCCTCCCGGTACTTCCCGGCAAGGGCTGTATCGTGACCACCATTCCCAGCCCGGACACGCTGCATGTGCCGCCTCCCTACCTGGAGCTCAGTGCCTGCCTGCACATCAGCGAGACTACTCTGGAACTGAACTACCAAGCCGCGCCCGACTCCGGTATCGGCGGACTGTTCGAGGGCACCGGGCCTGAAGATCCACGGCAGTGGCCCCAATGTCTGGACATTCGATGGCTTGGTGCCGACTCGATCCAGATCGGTTACAGGCATGATGTCAGCTTTCTGAGTCGCGAGGATTCCGCCGGGCCAATCCGGATCATCTATGTCCCGCTTGAAGGTGGGGGCACCTGACACCTACGGTGCCCGTTGCGCATCCCATGGCGGGCCACGTCGCGCCGCGAGCCATTGTCGGGCAGATCAGCTGCCGTCCAGTGAGTCCGCCGGACTCGGCGCCGGGCTACACTTATATGGAGTAGCGCGCGGCACGGCACCGAGTATCGATCCCCCCGGAATCGGGGGTGGCGGTGATGGGAGGCCTAAGTCGCAATTCGCGCTTGCGTTACCCGATGAACTGCCACGGAGCATGGTGATCCGTCGATGACCCGAAACGAGCGGCAGGTGAGGCCGTCCCTCGATCCGGATTCGGGCAATCAACGAATCCGCGGCTGGGCGCGTACTAGCCTGTGACCGAGGGAGAACTGATAGAGAAGGCTCGCGGCGGAGACACTGAGGCCTTCGGCGCTCTGGTGGAGGCGCACGCGGAATTCGTCAGACGTCTCACTCGCGCAGTGCTCCATGACCGCGACGACGCCGACGACGCAGCACAGGATGCATTCTTCTCGGCCTGGCGCTCCCGGGAGCGATTCGACCCGGCACGACCGTTCAAACCCTGGCTGGGACAGATCGCCATCAACGCCGCGCGGGATCTCAACCGGCGCAGAGTGATTCGCCGGACCGAGGCGATTCCGGACAGTCTGCCCGGCCCAGGCTCGACTCCCGCAGTCAGGGCAGAACAGGCCGATCTCCGGAAGCGGCTCAACGCGGCGCTTGCGGAATTGCCGGAGCGACAGCGACTCGCTGTGGTACTGTTCGAGGTTGACGGCTACGCCCATGCCGAGATCGGCATCGTGCTCGGAATCCCGGAAGGCACCGCCCGCTCCGAGGTCTTTCACGCCCGGCGGAAGCTGCGGGCGACTCTGGGTGAACAGAAAGAGGAAGCATGACCACCAATGATCCCTTCGACTCCCGGCCCGATCCGGTGCTCGGCGCGCGCTTGCGCGAGTGCCTGGATGCCGGCGACCACGCCGCCTTCGTGGCGCGGGTGCGGGCCCGACTTCCGCGTACCGGGAGTCAGTGGGAAACGCTGGCCACATGGGCGCGCCCCGGCATCGCCGCAGCGCTCATCCTCGCGGCCTCGCTCGGATACTGGGTGGTGCTGCAGGAGACCCGTACCGCTTCAGTGGGACAGGCGACGGAAGTCGCCAGCAGCGATCGCCCGACCGACAGCGACGGCCTCCTGGCCGTTGTGCTCGGCGGAGCCAGGTAAGGGAGCGTTCCGCAATGCAGAGCAGCACCTGGAAGGCCGGCCTGCTCCTCAGTCTCGTCGCACTCGCCGGCGGCGCCGTGGGCAGCGCGCTGACCGTGCAGGCGATGCATGGCCATCGCGGTGCCGACAGCGGTCAGCGCCGCGGGGGCGACTGGTATGTTGACCTGCTCGATCGCGAGCTCAAGCTGAACGCCGCGCAACGAGATAGCGTGCGGACGATCCTGGGCCGGCATCGCGGCGAGATGGACTCCATCTGGGGCGAGCTGGACACCCGGCTAAGTCAGGCGCGGGAAACCATCCGGGGCGAAGTCCGGGCTCAGCTGACCGCGGACCAGTTGACGCGCTACTCCGCCGTCACCGCGCGGCTCGATGCCGAGCGCCGTGAAATGAAAAAGGATTCCACCAACCGATGACCGTCACAAAGCAGTTCTCCGTCCGGCGCCATGCAGCGCTCGCGCTCGCCCTGCTGCTGTGCCTCGCCCCCGCCGGCATGGCGGCTCAGACCCCCGCTGTCACCCTGGATGACGCCATCCGTCTGGCACAGAAGGCCCAGCCCTCGGTGGTGCAGGCGCGGGGTGTCGCACGCAACGCCCAGGCACAGGTCCGCTCGTCGAAGGGCGCCTATCTGCCCAACCTGAACGCCAGCACCTCGGGAAGCCGGGACTATTCCGAGCGGCCGACCACGAACTCCTCGTCTGGCAGCGTGCAGTCGGGCAGTACCAACAACCTGAACTTCGGGTTGAACGCGAGCGTGGATCTCTTCACCG
>JBDTTN010000065.1:0-9557 GCA_039930625.1 Gemmatimonadota bacterium
CTCGGTGGCGGCCGTTCAGCCGGGCAGCGTCGAGCTCCACTGTTCCAGCAGGAGCTGGTCCCGCTCGCGATCGATCGTGCGCTGGATGCCCCGGCTGCGGAACAGGGCCTGCATGACCAGGCCGCTCCGCCTCACAATGAGGCTCACCAGCCGCCATCCATAGTACGGATAGACCAGCCGCGTGCCCGCCCGCAGGCCGTAGAGCGCTTCCATTCTGTCCCGCGGCAGGAAGACTGCACCCAGCAGCAGCTTCGTACGCTCGCGGAGCGATCCGTCCCGGGCCAGCTTCAGATACGCCGTCGGCACGACCGCATCCGGCGTCAGGATGTAGCGGCGTGCCACCTCGACGATCTCTTCATCCGCCCGCTGCCGCGGCAGCGTCGGGAACAGTGCAGCCGGAACCGGTGCGGCGAAGATATCCGCGGCGAGCCGGAGAGAAGTGTACAGGTGGCCGGATATCCCCCACGCGATCGCCCGTTCGGCGAGCATCTGCCGGTCGATCACGCTCCCCTCGGCGGCGAGCACGGTCGCGATGTCCATCAGTCCCTTGAGGGCCGCGCGGCGGAAGCGATGCTGGTGCGAGAGATGCAGCGCCAGGTGCAATAGCAGATCCTCGGATGACAGCAGCCGAACCGGCGCTCCATCGAGCGTCGCCGCCCGCGATCGCTGCCACAGGCCTTCGAGGTCGACCTGGAACGGGCTCGCTGGGCGCTGAATGCTCCAGTGCAGCTCCATCACCGGCGCCCCATCCTTCACCAGCTTGGCGAGATGGTGGGACCAGGTGCACCACTCAGCGAGGTCCGGGCGCGGCGATGGCCCGAATCCGCGATCGATGAACACCCGCTCCGCCTCGGCCAGGTGTTCCCGGCGCACCATGATGTCGATATCGGCCATGCTGCGCAGCCCCGGCTCAGCGTAGACAAACCGCGCCAGGTGGATCCCCTTGAGCAGCAGGACCGGGATCCCTTTCGTCGCCAGCTCCTTGACGATCTGGCTGGTCTGACGGAAGAGCAGTGCGTTGCGAGTCGCCGTCTCGAGGTAGTACGAGCGGAGCCGCTCCCGGACCTCGCCGGGAACCAGCTCCGCGAAGGGACTGTCTGCCATCCGCCGATACGTCACCCCACGCAGGTGATGCCGAGTGGCCTCGTCGGCAAGCCAGCTCCACTGCTTGTCCGTCAGTCCCTCGCCCGCCCCGGGGTCGCCACCGAGCAGCGCGAGCCAGGCGCGCTGCGCCTCATGCCGACCCCGGAGATCGTGGGGCTCCACGCCAGGGCCTGCGGAGTGGGCGGCGGCAGAGATGAGCTCGGCTGGCGCGCTCATCGGTAGGGCTTCGCCTGGGTCTCGAACAGCTTGGCGTACACGCCCGCACGTTCCACCAGTTCATCGTGGTCCCCGGCCTCCTCGACCTGGCCGTTGACCAGGACCAGGATTCGGTCGGCGTTGCGGACGGTCGAGAGACGGTGGCTGATCACCACGGAGGTGCGGCCCTTCGCCAGCTCGTGGAACTGGTCGAATACCTCCGCCTCCGCCTTTGGATCGAGCGCGGCGGTGGGTTCATCCAGCACGAGCAACTGGCTGTCGCGCAGGAACGCCCGGGCCAGCGCCAGCTTCTGCCATTGTCCCATACTCAGGTCGACACCCTGCTCGAACTGCCGCGACAGGATGGTGTCATATCCGTGCGGCAACGAGCGAATGATCGTGTCCGCTCCGGTCCTGCGTGCCGCTTCGACGATGCGGGGGGAGTCGGGTGGCAGGGAGACGTTGCCCAGCCAGATGTTGTCGCGGGCCGACAGCCGGTACCGGGAGTAATCCTGGAAGACCACCGCGAGCTCGGCGCGCACCTCGGTGAGGCTGAGCTCCCGCAGGTCGATCCCATCGATCCGGATGGCGCCCTTGCTCGGGTCATACAGGCGGCAGAGCAGCTTGACCAGCGTGGTCTTGCCCGACCCATTCTCGCCGACCAGCGCCATGTGTTGGCCCGGCTCGATCGTGAAGCTCACATCCGTCAGGACCTCGGTCTCGGTGCCCGGGTAACGGAAGCTGACGTGATCGAACTCAATGCCCCGTTCGATGGGGCGCGGGTAGGACCTCGGGTGGGGAGAGTTGACGACGTTGGGCTCGAGCTCGAGGAACCGCCGGAAGTCGGTGAGGAAGAGGTTCTGCTCGTACAGTCCAGCCAGCCCGGTCAGGAAGTCCCTGAAGAAGTCCTGGGACCGCTGAAAGGCGCCGAAGTACATCACCATGGCGCCCACCGTCAGCGTCCCGGCAAGGGCGCGCTGCCCGATCACCAGCATGGCGCCGAAGACCGCCACAACCGCAACCGCCTGGGCCGCGAGTTCGAAGCCCGAGCGTTCCTTGACGAGCTGCAGCTTGTCGCGGTTGGCCCGGTCGCGCAGGACTCGATGCCGGAGCCCGAACAGCTGGCCGAGTTCGAACAGCCGGATCTCCTTGGCGGAGTCGATCGAGGTGAGCAGGAAGTTGAGATATCGGCTCAGGCGCTGGACCGCCGTCTGCTGCCGCGTCCATTGGTACAGTCGGCTCGAATAGCGCACCTTGACGAACAGTCCGGGCAGCGCCGCGACGAGCAGGGCGACGACCAGCAGCCAGTGGAAGGTCAGCAGCAGCCCCAGCGCCGCCAGCAGCGAGAGGCCGCCCTGAGCGACCTGGGCGCACGAGGCGACGATTTGCGCGGGGCGGAACGGGGCCTCCATCTGGGCCCGGTGCATCGTGTCGTTGTACTCCGGATTCTCGTAGAACTCGAGATCCACCGCCACCGACTTCTCGTGCAGGATCTCCTGCACCCGGTCGCCCAGCCGGATGGACTGCATTTCGCTCACCAGCGTGGAGAGGAGCCGGAGACCGGCGCCGGCCAGCGCGACTGCGCCGGCAAGCGCGACCAGCAGCGTGAGCCGGCTCCCATCGCGGGGCCCTCCGGAGAGCGCGGCGGCGACGGTGTCGATGATCTCCTTGGTGAGGTACAGGCCCAGCAGCGGGATCATGCTCGAGAGCACCAGCGTGGCGAGCTGCATCGCGGTCCACCCGCGCCCGCTCTGCCATACCAGCGCGATGCCCTGGCGCAGGGGGGTGAGGTCGAACAGTCGGGAAGGGGTCCGTGCGGCGCCGGTCATGGCGTGGAGTAGGTCGCTTCGAACCAGAGGATGAACCGGCCCATCATCATCCCTCGGGGAAGCATCAGGTTGTACTCCCGCTGGTGCTCAACGCCCAGCCGTGCCGGCCACCGATCCATGAGCGCGTGCAGCCGCGGGAGGTCGAGACAACGGTTGGCGGTGTCGGACCGGTCCAGGCGCGCCAGTTCCGCGCTGAACATCTCCCGCATCGGCGGCAGCCACTCGGTCCAGTCCGACGCTTGTGCCCCGATGGTCGTCCGGTTGCGGACCTGGTCGGGGAGCCGTCCCTCCATGGCCCGGCGAATCAGCGAGCGGGTGACCCCGTTGCGCAGATACTGCGATCCGGGAATCGAGAAGCAGTACTCCACCACCCGGGTGTCCGCTGTCGGATCCCGGGTCTCGATGCCGAACATCGGTCGGAAGCCGCTGTAGGTGTCCAGAACATCGGCGCCGCCCCGGAGCACCGAGATGCGGAAGTCGATTTCGTCCAGCCCCTGAGCGGTGCGCTGGTCGCGCCGCGCCGCGCGCACCCGCTCGGCGAGCTGGATGCTCTCCGCAAACTCGGAGTTGATGGCCGATGCCGCGGCGTCCCACACTCCCGCTGAAGGGGCGCGGGTCATCCGATCGGACCACGCCGCCATGAATGGCGGGGTCAGCGGCGTGAGCACCCGGTCCCGGAACACGTCACGCCGCCCCGCCCCGGTGGCCCGCGCCAGCGCGCTGGCCTCGTGCCAGGCGTGCGCCCAGTGCCCGTCGCGCACCGCGTCTGGCAGCGACCGGAGTCCATGGTAGCTGATGGTGGCGTTGCCCCGGTGCCCGGCGAGCAGCACCCGGATGCCTTCGGCCTCCGCCGCCGCGTAGATGCCGTCGAACCAGGCCACGTTATTCGGATTGCGAGGCGGGGCCCCGGTCAGCAGGAAGGATGTCTCGATATCGTCGAACGGCGTCCGTCCGTCCGGGCGGCGGATCCGCAAGTCGATGTTCCGGTGCATCCGGGCGATGGCTTCCACATCGGCGGATTCGTCCGCGACCCGCCCGCGGCGTACCGCGCCATCGAATCCGGCCCGGGGGGCCGCGTGGTAGAGGGGCAGGCGGCCCCCATGCTCGCCTAACTGAGCTGCCGCCACCACCGCGACCGAGGACGAATCCAGGCCGCCGCTCGCCATGATGCCCACTGGCCCGGCCGACCGCAATCGCGCCCGGACTGCCTCACCGAAGACATCGAGGAATCCCTCGACATACTCCCGGTCGGACCCGAGGACCAGGCGGCGCTCCGGCCGCGGCGACCAGAACTCCTCGATCCGCATCTCCTTGGCGGTAGCGGTCAGCGTGTGCCCCGGCGGCAGCCGGAGGATTCCCTCGAAGAAGGTGCCCTCCTGACTCGGGAGCAGCACCAGGAACTCGGCCACCTTCTGCTGATTCAGCCGGGGGCGTGCCCCGGGGAGGGCCGTGAGCGCGTGCGCCGTCGTCGCGAGCGCGAGCTGCTGCGGCGTGCGCTGGTAGAACAGCACCCGCTGGCCCACGCCGTCGCGGGCACAGAAGAGCGACCGGCGCTGCTGGTCCCACAGGACGAAGGCGAAGTCCCCGACCAGGCGGCGCGGAGCATCCTGCCCCCAGGCCCGGTACGCCGCGAGGATGAACCCGGCGTCCGGCAGGACACCCGCGTCGGCGGCAGGAATGCCCAGCGCCGAGGCGAGTTCGGTCCGGTTGTCGATGCGGGCGTCCGCCACCAGCACCAGGCGACCATCCGCCGACGCGAGCGGTGGCCGGTACCAGGCATCCTCGGCGGTGACTCGCCAGGGCCGGCATCCCAGCGCAACCGGGGCCGCCGGGGTTTCCGGTGCCCAGATCGCGGCCTCCGGGCCGTATTCGCCCAGCGCATTCAGGAGGGTGCTGATCCCGGCCGCGGGCACCGGTGCGCCATCGAAACGGAACATCGCGCAGATGGCGCTCATGGCCGGTCGTTGTCAGGCAAAGGTGGAGACGACGGCGAAGCGATCCTCGCGTGGGCCACCGGCGACGATGGTGGTACCGGCCCTCACCCACGCATGCGCCTCATAGCCGGAAGCCGGATCGGCGCCGAGGTAGAGGGTACTGGGGATCCGGCGGCGGCGGAGCATCCACTGCGCGGCGATGGCTTGGGGGAGGCAGACCGGTCGCCAAGGGAGGTGCCGGGCGGCGGCCGCAACGGCCCAGCGTACGCTCGCCACCGTCTGGATGGCGGTCCGGTCGCGCTCCGCGGGGCTCACCGACATGTGCTGGCCGAGGCGCGGTGCGAGGCGGCGGAACTTGAGGACCCGGATGAGCAGGCCCGCCGCGGTGCACAGCGCGGCGGCCTCCACCAGGTGCCGCCGTTCAGGAGCCGGGAGTCGGACGAACCGGATCAGTCGGCGGAACATCGAACCGGACCAGTTGCGCACGTCGCAGCTCCTCCAGAAAGGTGCCGACCTCTCGCCGGCATACATCCGGATCGACCGCGAAGTCGTGGATCAGCTCGTCGCACAGTTGCCTGACAGAACGCGGCTCTTCGAGCAGGGCCCAGATCCTGGGCCCCGCGCCCTCGAGGCCGAAGTACATCCCCTGCTCGACGCTCATCATCACCACCGACCGATCCACTTCCACCGCCACCGGTTCTTCGCTTCGGGTAACCACGGTATCGGATGTAAGTGTTCCCTCAACGTTCATCACGTGAACCTCCTCGGACTGCACGATGTCCGCCCTCATGGTGCTGGGCGTCATGTTCGATCAAGGTCGCCATGGCGGGAAGGTGCTCGAGGCCGCGGGGCCGGACCAATCGGCGGACCGACAGCGCGTTCGCCGCCGCCGCCGCCAGCTTGAACACCTGGCGTGCCAGTCCCAGCGCCTGCGCGGAGGCGAGAAAGTAGGTGTCATCCACCAGCGCGGAAATCGCCTCGAGACCAGTCAGTCGCTCCACCCGGGGCGGCCCCTCCCCATCGGTCAGGAGATAGACCCGGTTCAGGGGCACGGGCGACGTCTGCGGGAGCGAGGCGTTCATGGGGAAGTGGTACTTCCCCCGATTGCCGCCGGCGGGATCGAGATCGGACACCGTGCCGGGGGAACTCGTCCATGTGGTTTCCTGCAGCTTCACCCGGGCCGCGCCCGGCCACACCCGCAGCCCCGCAGGATCCCTCGGGGCCATCACGCAGAGATCATCACTGACGAAGTCGGCGCCGCGGCGCACCATCGTGGCCACCAAGGTCGACTTGCCCGCGCCGGAGCGTCCGGCGAAACCCACACCGCCGCCGTCGCCGCGCAGCGCCACACAACTGGCATGCAGGGGATAGATCCCGCGCTGATGCAGGATGGCGCCCATCAGGACCCCAGTCAGGTACAGCCGGAGGTCCGCCACCTTTGCATCAGGATCGGGATCGACCCGAATGAGCGAGCCGCCGATCGCGGCGTACCGGCCGACTCCGAGTACCGCCAGTCGGAGTTCGCCATGCACCACGACGGAACGGGCAGTATACGGCGGACCCTCGAGCTCGATGGCAGGGACCGGCTCCAGCCGGATGTTCACATCGGGCTCGGTGGCCTTTACAGTGGGCCAGCCCGGCAGCTCGATCGCCGACCTCACTCGGAGGCCATAGACCCAGTAGTCCTGCGTCGCGGCCGGCGTATCCGTCCCTGTGCTGCTCACGTGGGCGGCTCCGGTAGCGGCATCGACCCGGGCAAGCGAATGCCCCCCGGATGATCGAACTCCGGGGGGCATCGGATCACCGAGTTGACGGCATTCCTCAGCTCTGGAACTCGCCGCCACGGCCATCATGGTCGCTTCCCATACCACTGAGCGTCTGACTGACGGCCTTGCCGACCAGCGTTGGTGTCACCCAGGTGCACTTCTCTTTCTGTTTCATGACTCCGCCCTTGTAAGCCGACTGTATTGATTTGCAGGCAGCTTCCTGCTTCATCGAATTCTGCCGTGGCTGCAGTCGGGACATCCGCCGCACCATCGGCCGAGACCATGTCCTGCATTTAGCGAGCCAGTTGCGTAGCTCCGAATTTATGAAGTCTCACATAGCACGGCGCCTATCAAGCCGCGTGTTGCCATGCGCTTATCTTCGGCGCTCGGAGCGAATCGGCTTCAATCGTGAAGCACCCGGCCCTCACCGCCCCGATGGCGTTGCTCGAGTGCTGTGGCCGAAGTACCACACGACTCGGCGCGTGGTAGTATTCGATCTCGCTCCAAGGAACTACATCCGCGAGTAGCGTAGCAGAGCGAAGGGCGCAGGAGTGGGGGCAAGGCAGGCGCACAGCAGTAGGGGCACAGCATGCGCTGTGCCCCACCCAACACCGCACCGGTCCATTCCGCCCCGCAGACCGGGGCGATCAATCGTGTACTACTCCGCCAGCCGATTCTTCCGCCGACGGATGAAGCCCATGCCTGACATGCTCAGCAGGCCGGTCGCCAGCAGAGTCATCGTCATCGGTTCCGGAGTCACCGTGAAGGGCGGACAATCGTGTGGATTGCCGGACGGCACCGGACAGCCTGTCACAGTAGATGGGCCCGGATTCCCTTGACCAGGGTCACCCGCCATCGGAATGATCTCGAAGTTTCGGCGGTTGCCCACCATTTCCCAGTCATGCCATGTGATGTTCAGATGCCCCATTGCGAGGCGGCCGTCCGCCACGTTCAAGGCCGCCGCCGAGCAGGTGCCGAAGCTGGAACCGACACAATCGCGCCCGCCTTGGAATCCCGAAGCACTCGCCGTCGCGGTGCCGAAGAGGGCACACGCCGCGAGTACGCCGAGAGTCTTGTTCAATCCGTTCATTGGACCTCCTCCGAAGGCACCCGGTACCGGAAGTGCCGTCCTTCACCAACATGGTTGCTATTCATCACCCCCATCCGAGTCCCCACTCGAGTACAGCAACGCTCGGGGGCACGGAATCGAGGATGCATGTTAGACGAGGAGACGGAGGCGCGATATTGCTCATAGGGATGACTTTGGAACCAATACCTTTGGATGATGGGACTACACCGTACCGGGCCGGCGCCGGTTCCACCCTTACCGGCTGGCCCTGCTGGTACCGCCGGTATTCAGATCCAACGGACGTCCCGGCGCTCACGTGAGCCTCCCAGGATCGCAGGATGCAGCTCCGAATGCTGGCGGGCGTCCTGCTCGATCAGGGCCGCGGTTGCCGCGAGGTGCTCAAGATCGCGGGGCCGGATGAGCCGGCTGACGGGCAGGCGGTCCGCCGCCGTTGCCGCAAGCCGGAACACCTGGGAACCCAGTCCCAGATCGCGGGCGGTGGAGAGAAGGTAGGTGTCATCCACCAGTGCGGAGATCGCATGCAGGCCGGTCAATCGCTCGATCCGTGGCGGGCCTTTTCCATCGGTGAGGAGATAGATCGCATTCAGCGCGATCGGTGAGGTCTGCGGGAGGGAGGCGTTCATGCGGAAACGAAACTTTCCCCGATTGCCGCCGGCGGGATCGAGATCGGAGGCAGGGCCGAGCGGGGCGGCGAGACCAGTTTGATCGAATCTCATCCGGGCTGCGCCGGGCCAGACCTGAAGACTGCTCAGACCCGGCGGCGCCATCACGCAGATGTCGTCACTGACGAAGTCCGCGCCCCGGCGCAGACGCAGCTGGCTTCCAGCGGAAAGACGCCTCGCTGATGCAGGATCGTGCCTATCAATGCGCCGATCAGATTGCGCTGGACATCCTCGGCCTTTGCCCCGGGATCGAGATCGACGCGGATGAGTGACCCACCGACCGCCGCGTACCGGCCGACTCCCGGCACCGCCAGGCGGAACTCACCGGCTTCCACGACGGAGCGGGCAGTGCGGGACGAGCCGTCCAGGGGAAGCTCAGGTACGGGCGCCAGGCGGATGAGCACGTCAGGCGCGCCCGGCGGCACCACGGGCCATCCCGGCAATCCGATCTCCGAGCGGACCTGGAGGCCGTAGACCCAGTAGTCATGCATCGCATCCGGTACCCGCGAATCCACGCTGCTCACCTGATCACCTGACAGGCAAAGTCGAATGCCCCTCGAGCGCTGAAGGCTCGGGGGGCATCCGACTGTCGGGTTTGCCGAGGAGAGTCGGGCTCACCCACTAGAAGGGCACATCCAGCTTCATTGGCTTGCCTCTCGAGGAGCGGCCGCAAACAGGTGCAGGAAGACTCCTCACTCGTGTGACGCTGCGGTTGTCGCGGGCGGGACCTCCGCCGCGCCATCCGGCAAGGTCTGTCGGACGCATAAAGTCAGCCAGCAGTGACGCGGCGGCCCGATGAAGCCGCGTGCCGCGCGACGCCTGTCAAGGCGAGCACTGTCAGGCGGTTGCCCGAGGCATTTGAGCGCTGCCGTGACGTCATGCCGAATCTGCCGCCAGGAATCCCGCCAGGTTGTTGTGGCCATCCCACCACAGCAGCCGGGCTGATGTGATTCCAAGGAATTAGCTCTGCCGGCCGC
>JBDTTN010000066.1:0-9545 GCA_039930625.1 Gemmatimonadota bacterium
GGTCGCCTGCGCGGCATCCGCCACGCTGCTCACGCCCTGCGTCTGCGTCTTCATTCCCGCCCGCTTGGCCGACTCGACCATCTTGTCCTTGAGCGACACCGAGAGCGCCTCCTCGGGGCTGAACAGGATCCCGATCGTCTTCGCCTTCGGGAGAGTGCGCTTGATCAGGTCGACCCGCCGCTCCTGCTCCGGATCGCCGAAGCCGGGGGCATACACGCCGGTGAAGTTGGCGAGATGGTTCGAGTCGGTAGTGCCGGCGCCGGCGGCGAAGGGATCAGATAGCAGGTGGAAGACCACCGGGATGTCCTTTACCCGCTGCACCGCGGCCTGCAGGGTCGGATCCTGGAGCGCGATGATCACCGCGACCTTCTGGTCCTTTGCGGCGTCGATCAGGGTGGGCAGTGTGGCGAGATCTCCCTGCGCCGAGGTGATCCGCAGCTCGTAGTCCCGACCCTGCTCCATTCCCATCTCAGACAGCCCGAACTTGATGGCGTCCTCACTCCACTCATGGCCCATCCAGTCGGCGGCGCGGATCATCGCCACGACCGGTACCGCCTTGGCGGCAGCGGCGGCGGGCTTCTTCTCTCCACAACCGGCGATCGCGGCAGCGAGCGCCACGGAGCCGAGCGCACGCGCCCAGGAAGTTGCGAGTGGGGTCCGACGGTGGCCGTCCATGCTTTCCATCCTTCACACTGAGGGTTCCCGGGTCCGGACATCCGCCGGGCCCCGGAACCGGCGGGGACCGGCGCTGCTGCGCATGCGCGAGTCGGGGGGCAATATAAGAATGCCCGCCCCCGACGGAAGAGCGGGGCGGGCGAGGGCGGTGCCGGCTGGGGGCGCTTGGCCTACTCGGGTCTGCCCAGCGCTTCCCGAATCTCTCCTGCGGCCAGGATGGCGTTGTCGACATCCCGGGAAAGCGCGCGGGCCTGCTGGGTGGCCATCGTCAGGTCTCCCAGCGCCGCCGCCGCATCGGCTGAACGGAGCCGCAACAGGTCGAAGCGGACATTCTGCATGGCGAGAATGCAGCTCTCCAGCTGGCTGGCGATCTGGTCCCGCCGGCCGCGCAGGTCGCCGATGGTCTTCTTCTGCCGCTCGAGCAGGGCCATCCGACGGGACCGTTCCTCGTCGTCCGGTTCCCTCGCAAGCGCCTGAATCCGCTGGTCGATCCGTTCGACCCCCTGCAGATCCATGTTGACGTCCATCGCATGCAGGGTCTTGGCGTACTCCGCCGCGCGCTGGTAGAGCCCGTCCACCGTGCCCTGCACGTCATCGGGGAGCATCTGCCGCTCCGCGGCCGACATCCGGTCCAGCAGCTTGAGGATTGCGAGCCGATCGGCGTGCGCCTGCGTCATGAGCCCCATCTGCTGCCCGTACTCATCCGGCTTCGGCGCCGGAAGCTGGCGGGCAACCTTGCCCCCCTTTCCGGCGGGCACCGCGATGGCATCGGGGGCGGGCGGCCGGCTCAGCACGTCGCGCCAGGTGTAGCCCGCCTGCCAGAGCTTCGCGTAGCTGTTCACCACGCCGAACCCCATCCCCGCCATCGGGAAGAGGAACCAGGGCGAACCGATGCCGGTAGCGAGATTGATCATGAACAGACCCCCCGAGACCGCCGCCCACTTGGCGAACAACGCCCGGGTCTTCTGGACGATCAGCGGCTCACCTGTGTCAGGCACCGGCAGCGGCGTGTCGTTGGCCTTGCCGCCCGCGCGGCGGCCGGCCCGGTCCATCCGGCTGCTGGCCCGGTCCATGTGGCGGTCGAGCCGGTCGCGCCAGTCTTCGCCGCTGGAGGGGCGGCGGGCTGGTGTCGCCTGCGGAGAGCGCGGCAGGGGGGAGCGTGGTGACGGTCCACCGGGGGCGCCGGCCTCACCCGTCATTCGCCGGGGCGCCTCACCCGAGGGCCGGATCGCGGTACCCCGCTTGGTCATCCCGGTGGGTCGGTAGCCGGTCACGGTGCGACTCTCGAGCGCCCGCCGGAGCGCATCGGCCGAGGGCCAGCGGTTCTCCGGATCCTTCTCGAGGCAGCGCATCACCGCGAGGGCCAGGTCCTCGGGGCAGTCGGGGCGCTTGAGCTCGACCGCAGGCGCCATCTCGGTGATCTGCTTCATCAGGATGCCGGCGACCGTCGGGGCCGTGAACGGCAGCTCCCCCGTCAGCATCTGGTAGGTCACGATACCGAGACTGTAGAGATCGCTGCGACCGTCGATCTCCTTCTCGCCCGCGGCCTGCTCCGGGCTCATGTACTGCGGCGTCCCGATTGCCACGCCGGCGCTGGTGAGCGTGGCCCCCGATCCACCCGACATCGCCTTGGCGATGCCGAAGTCGGTGACCATCACTCGGCCCCGGGTGCCGTCGAGCAGGATATTGTCAGGCTTGATGTCGCGGTGGATGACAGAAAAGGCGTGGGCGGCGCTGAGCGCGTCGGCCGTCTCCTTCATGATGCGACGGGCTTCCTCGACCGGCAGCTTGCCGCGGCGCTTGAGCCGCCCGCCGACCGATTCGCCATCGACATAACCCATCACGAAATAGACCAGGCCGTTGCCTTCACCGACGGTGAAGATCGGCACGATATTCGGATGGGAGAGCCGCGCGGCGGTCTCCGCCTCACGAGTGAATCGCGCCCTGATCTCCGCCTGGAAGGCGAGTTCGGGAGGCAGCACCTTGATGGCCACTCGCCGCTTCAGCCGCTCGTCGCGCGCACGGTAGACCACGCCCATACCGCCGCGACCAATCTCGCCCTCGATCGTGAAGGCGGTTCCAAGAGCTTCGCTGAGACGAGTTGCGAGGGACGAGTTCGGTTCCGTCATCGGTTATCCAAAGGAGCAACATAGATTTAGCAGCACAGGACGGGGGGGACAAGATGGCGACTCCTCCCCGTAGCGCCGGAGCCGACACAGTGGCAGAATCGAGTAAGCCGGTGTACGAACTGGCAGGCGGGAACGTTTCGTCGGGGGACGTGACCCACCAGCAGGACGCCGGCGCATCCCCTGAGCGGAGCGCCAGCGACCGTCCCGTCCGGCGCGAGCAGCGAGAGGGCAGCCGCGATCGGGAAATTGTCGCAGATTGTGGTTGGGTAGCAAGGAATGATCGATCGCCACATCCGTGGCACATGGGGTGCACCCTGAAGGTCCGTTCACCCGCAGTTCTGCCAATACGCCAGAGAGTCTGGAGTCGTCATACATGTCTGAACGCACTGATCGTCTCGTACTCCCCGTCCTGCCTCTCCGTGAGGTCGTACTGTTTCCGGGTACCACTGCGCCGATCGGCGCGGGACGTCCCGGAACGTTGCGCGCCATCGAGGCCGCGCTCGCCACTCCGGATCGGCTGATCTTCGCCGTCTCCCAGCGGCAGAATGTCGAATCGGTGAGTGCGGACGGTCTCTTTACCATCGGTACCATCGCCCGCATCGGCCAGATGCAGCGCGGGCTCGCCGGCATGCAGCTGCTGCTGCATGGCGAGCGCCGTGGCATCGCCATGCACGTGGGAGACAAGAACGGCTACCTCGAGACGATCGTGCTCGAGGCGGAGGAGCTGCAGCCGCTCAATCCCGATGATGCGGCGTTTGTCGGTCTCTACAAGGAAGCCCGCGCCCGCGCCGCCGAGCTGGGTCAGAAGACCGGGCTGCCGGAAGAGGTGGTGCAGCAGGTGCTCGCCGGCGTGCACGATCCGGGAAAGTTCGCCGACCTTGTCGCCGGATATCTCGACATCAGCCCCCCGGACCGTCAGGCCCTGCTGGAGACCCTCTCGGTCGAGGAGCGGCTCCGCCGGGTCCTGGTGCACGTCCAGCGGCAGATCTCCGTCCTGGAAGCCCAGGAGGACATCAAGTCGCAGGTGCAGGAGGAACTGGGCGAGCGTCAGCGCGAGATGTTCCTCCGCGAGCAGCTCAAGCAGATCCGTCGCGAGCTGGGCGAGGACGAGAGCGGGGGCGAACTCGAGGAGCTGCGCGACAAGCTCGACGCGCTCGCGCTGACGCCTGAGGCGCGCAAGGAAGTCGATCGCGAATTCTCCCGGCTGGAGCGGATCGGCCGCGAATCCATGGAAGCCCAGGTGATCCGCACCTTCCTCGACACCGTCGCGGAGCTGCCCTGGAACGCCCGGAGCACCGAGTCGCTCGATCTCGCCACCGCGCAGGCGATCCTCGATCAGGATCACTACGCCCTCGGCGACGTGAAGGACCGGGTGCTCGAGTTCCTGGCCGTGCGTCAGCTCAAGGCCGAGGCCCAGAAGGTGGAGGCGTCCAAGGCGGAACCGGGAACCGAGCCCGTCGACCCGACGGCGACCACCGCGGAGCAGGAGATCACGCCGACGGCGGCCCCGCGCGGCAACATCGACGAAAAGGCGGCCAAGGGCCCGATCCTGCTGTTCGTCGGACCTCCAGGCGTCGGCAAGACGTCCGTGGCCAAGAGCATTGCCCGCGCGATGGGGCGCAAGTACGTGCGCATCTCGCTCGGTGGCGCGCGCGATGAGGCCGATATCCGCGGCCACCGCCGTACCTACGTCGGCGCCATGCCGGGACGCATCCTGCAGGGGATGAAGCAGGCCGGAACCCGGAACCCCGTCTTCCTCCTCGACGAGGTGGACAAGCTGGGCGTCTCCTTCCAGGGAGACCCGGCGAGCGCGCTGCTGGAGGTGCTGGATCCGGCGCAGAACGACAGCTTCGTCGATCACTATCTCGGCGTGCCGTTCGACCTGAGCGAGGTGCTGTTCATCTGCACCGCGAACTTCATCCAGAACATTCCGGCGCCGCTGCTGGATCGGATGGAGGTGGTGGACTTCACCGGGTACACCGAGCGCGAGAAGCTGATGATCGCCCGCAATTACCTGGTGCCGCGCCAGCTCAAGGAGCACGGCCTAGACCTGTCACAGATCGAGCTGCCTGACGAAGCGGTCAGCGAGGTGATCACCGGCTACACCCGGGAGGCGGGAGTCCGCCAGCTGGAGCGGGAGATCGGCAAGCTCTGCCGCAAGGTGGCGCGCAAGATCGCCACGAAGGATGTCGAGCGGCTGACGATTACCCGCGCGATGGTGGACGAGCTGCTCGGCAGGCCGAAGGTGCATCCAGAGCATGCCGCGCGCGAGGACCGCATCGGCGTGACGACGGGGATGTACTACACCCCCGTGGGCGGCGATATCATGTTCGTCGAGGCATCGGTGATGCGCGGCAAGGGTGAGCTGCTGCTCACCGGGCAGCTGGGCGATGTGATGAAGGAGTCCGCTCGTGCGGCCCTCACCTACGCCCGTTCGCACGCGGCGGGGCTCGGCATCAAGGAGGAGGTGTTCGCCGAGCGGGACCTGCACATTCACGTGCCGGCCGGCGCCATTCCGAAGGATGGCCCGTCGGCGGGCGTCACGATGGCGACGGCGCTGGTGTCGGTGCTCTCCGGTCGGCCGGTTCGCAATGACATTGCGATGACCGGGGAGATCACCCTTCGCGGTGACGTCCTTCCGATCGGCGGCGTGAAGGAGAAGGTGCTCGGTGCCGTCCGCGCCGGAATCACGAAGATCGTCCTGCCGAAGCAGAACGAGGCCGATCTCGAGGACTTGCCGGAGGAAGTGCGGAAGACCCTGGAGGTGTACCCGGTCGAGAGCCTGGGACAGGTGCTGGCACTGGCTCTCCGCGGGGCGTCATTCCGCGAGGGTCGCCTGCTCTTCGGCGACCAGACCCCCGGGGACGTGGCGCCGCTGCAGGCGTATCACCACTAACAGCGGGAAGCGGGAAAGGGACGAGAACTTCGTACCCTTTCCCGTTTTCTTTCCCCCAGCTTTTCCCCGTTCCCCGTTTCCCGTTTCCCGCTTCCCGTCTTCTCGCAGTCTACTTCGTCCTCAGATACGCCCACACCGCCGCAATCTCTTCATCCGTCATCAGCCGTGTCAGGCGCCAGGGCATGAACGGATCGATGACGGTTCCGTCCGGGCGACCTCCCGTCCGGAGTGCCGTGGTGAATTCCGCTGCCGACCACTTCGCCATCGGCCCGGCGGGTGTCAGGTCGGCGGATGCCGGTGTGCCCGGCGGCCCCTCCTTGATTCCACCCCGAAGATCGTCACCATGACAGTAGACGCAGCCGCCCACCACGGTGAGATAGCGCCCGTATTCCGCTGTTGGTCCGGGCGGAATCGCCGGTGGCGGCGGCGCCGAATGATCGATGCCGAGCGCCGGGATCAGCCGGCCCGGCTTGAGCGTGATCAGCATCCGGCCGATCGGCCCCATGCGGCTCGCCGGCAACTCGTTGTCCACCGGCGGGAGCGACCGGACGTAGGCGATGATCGCCGCGAGATCTCCGGCGTTGAGCCGCGCGCCGAGCATCGAGGGCATGAACACCAGTACCGAGGAGTCAGGCCGCACGCCGTGGCGGATGGCCCTGATCCAGTCCGCGTCACTCCACCCCGCAGTGCCTCCCTTTCCACTGGTGAGATTCCGTGCGGCAAGCACACCGAAAGGTCCCATATCCATCACCTGGCCGCGCAGATTCTCGGTATGGCAGTCGGTGCATTTGCCGATCGCCGAGGCCAGATGCGCCCCACGCGCGATGCTGGCGGAATCGGTCGGGATGGTGATCGCTTCGTCCGGTATCGCCAGTCGCCGGGCCAGCCGGCTCGAGCTGACGGCGTAGACTGTGGTCACCGCGGCCAGCGCCACGACGAGTAGCAGAGCCAGTCCACGGAGAAGCCACCGAGTCACCTTGCCAGCCATGCTTTCCTCCGGGTTGTCGGTCAGAGAATGGAATGCGCCTGACGGGCGCGGATTGCTGCCGGACTCACCAGCTGGCCCCGCGAACGATCAGTTCCGCGGCACGGTCCCGCCACAGCGTGGCCTCGCCCCAGTGGCTGGTCACCGGGCGCGCGGCGAAGTACCCCAGTGTCAGCAGCAGCGCCAGCCGTGCCTGCGACTCCGCATCGAGGTCATCGCGGAAGAATCCCGTCGCCTGTCCGTCGTGCAGCAGGTCGGCGATCGGCCGGATGGCCCGATCCGCCCAGGCTCCCCCTTCCGTGGCCGAGACCAGGACCGCGGTGTGATCGGCGTGCTGGAGCAGGAAGTCAAACTGTCCCCGGACCAGCCGCCGCAATCGCTCTACCGCGGTGAGTCCGACCAGCGGCATCCTCGCCAGTTGGTTCGCGACCGCATCCGCCGCATGCGCGAGCACGGCGGCGTACAGACCGGACTTGGTCTTGTAGTAGTAGTGGATGAGCTGCTTGTTGACGCCGGCCCGCTCCGCAATTCGCTGGGTCCGCGCACCTCCGCGTCCCTGCACCGCAAATTCCTGCAGTGCCGCGTCCAGCAGCCGGTCGGGCGCCGAGGGCGAACGGTGGGTCATGCGTCGCCAGGCGCTAGGCGGGCCGCGACGGCATCTCCCGGGTGAATTCCACGCGGTCACGGCCCCGCGCCTTGGCGCGGTAGAGCGCCGCGTCCGCCAGCTGGGCGACCTCGCTGGCGGCGGTCGAATCCTCGGGATACACCGACACCCCGATGCAGACGCGGACCGGTATCGTTTCGCCCGCACCGACCACGGCCGGCTGCTCCGCCAGGCCGGTGCGGAGCTTCTGCGCGAGAGTCGCGGCGCCCGCCCGATCGGTGCGTCGCAGAATCATCCCGAACTCCTCGCCACCGTAGCGGCCGATGAGATCGCTCGCGCGGGCCGTGGTCTGGAACACCCGCGCGACATGGAGCAGCACCTGATCGCCAGCCAGATGCCCGTAGCGGTCGTTGACCCGCTTGAAGTGGTCGACGTCGATCATCAGGAACGCAAAGGTCTCGGCGTGGCGGCGGGCGTATTCGACGGCATGCTCGAGTTCCGCCATAAGCGTGGCGTGGTTGAGCAGGCCGGTGAGGCCGTCGCGGTGGACCATCTCGCGCAGCCGCCGGCCCCGCTCCGCCCGGTTGATCACCAGGTGAGTCAGAAGTTCCCGGTCCACCGGCTCGATCAGGAAATGATCGGCGCCGGCGGAGAGCGCCTCGAGCTGGTCGGCGACGGTGTCGTGGTGAGTCAGGAAAACGATCGGGGTCAGCCCGAAGCGGGAGTCCTGCCGCACCAGCCGGGCGAGCGAGATCCCATCGATACCGGGCAGCCGGATGTCGGTCAGAATCAGGTCCGGTGCCTCGCGGATCATCGCCTCGCGCGCGGCGACGCCGTCCAGGCAGTGAGTGACTTTCGCATTCGCCTGCTCCAGCCACTGGGTCAGCGTCTCCGCCTGTGCCAGGTCGTTCTCCACCAGCAGCACCCGCGGCGGAGGACTGCCGATGCGGGCGAGGGTCTTGGCGAAGGTGGGCAGATCGACCGAGACCCGTTCCACCGGGATGATGGTGTCGATGCCTGAAGCAAGCGCCCGTACCCGATCGGTGATCTCCGATTGGCTGGCCAGCACGATGGAGCGGGGACGCACCGGCCCAGCTCCCGCCCATGCGGTGGCGGCGGAATAGGCGTCGGGGCCCGCAGGATCCTCGAGCACCACCACCAGGTCCGGACGTTCACTGAGCTTGAGCTCTCGCGGCTCTCCGGCACCGGTCTCGGTGCGTACCAGGAAGCCGGTGTTGACCAGCGCGGTGCTCACTTCGGCGCGCAGCGGGCCTTCCAGGCCGATGACCAGTGCGCGCCAACCGAACTCCGTCACCGCCGGTCCCCGGGTCGGCAGGCCGAGTTCCCGTGCCGCCCCGTCGAACGCCCCGGCCAGCCGATCGACGAGTTCCTCGAGCCGGCTCGCGGCACCTTCACCAGCAGTCGGGGTGGGCTCCTGCCTGAGCCACTGCTCGCCCCCTCTGGCGATATCGCTGATCTCGGGGAATCCGTACGACCCGCCCGAGCCGGACAGCCGGTGGAACCTGCGCACCAGCGACGGCACCGCGTCTGCCTCACCGGCGCGGAACGCGGCTACATCCTTTCGCAACTCGGCCAGCCTCCCCGGCGCATCGAAGAGGTACTCACGGCGGAGCTCGGCGAGGGCGTCGTTCAGGGCGTCCGTCATGGCAAGGTCCGCAACCGGTCGAAGGTGACGCGCGCCGCCGCGACGAACGCGGGCGCACTGCTCCAGTGTCCCTGCACATCGGCCCCATCCCGCGAGGCGATCAGGGCACTCTTCTGATCCACCACTGCGAGCAGCGGGATCCCCGGCCAGGAGTGCCCGACCGGGATCGCTTCGACGAGGGCGTACGGCAGCTGCACCTGCGCCTGCGCGCAGAGAATGACCTCGAGTCCCGCGCTGACGGCACGGCGGAGCGCCGGCCCGAGTATGGGGTAGGCCTCGGCCGGGGCGATCAGCCGCACCGACTCCCGGGCACGTCCGACTTCATGAGTCAGGAGCTGGAGCAATCCCTTGGGACTGGAGATCTCGACGATGCTCGGGGTTGCGGGAGCGCCGAATCCATCCAATGCCTGGGAGAGTGACTCCAGTGATTCCCCCTGCGCGTTGGCGATGCGGGCGAGCACGGTAGCAGGGGGCTCGGCGCGGAATACCTTGGGCTGCAGATCCTCCGCCCTTGCCGCCCCCTTGGTCACCAGACCCTCCAGCGCGCTGTAGGCGTTCGCGCGGGCGAGCCCGGCGTTCCTCGCCACCGC
>JBDTTN010000067.1:0-9346 GCA_039930625.1 Gemmatimonadota bacterium
TGAACCACTGGGGCAAGCGCACGCTCGCCTACCCCATCAAGAAGCGCGAGACCGGTTACTACGTCATCGCCAACTTCGAGGCAGCCCCGAACCTGCTGCCCGAGTTCGAACGCGCCCTGAAGCTGGACGACGGCGTCCTCCGCTTCCTGGTCGTGGTCAACGAGCACGATTACACGCCGGTCCGCGACATGACCGACCGCAAGTTCGAGGAGGATGACGAATGATGAAGCGTACCCGGAAGGGTGACCCGCTGGCCGAGGCGGGCATCCGTTACATCGACTACAAGGACGAGAAGCAGTTGCAGCGCTTCCTGACCGAGCGGGGCAAGATCCTGCCCGCGCGCCTGTCGGGGATCACGGCGCGGCACCAGCGCCAGCTCGCCACCGCGATCAAGCGGGCGCGGTACCTCGCGCTGCTGCCATACGTAAAGCGGGGCACGAGCTGACCATCGCCGCCGGCGGCCGGCCGGCGGTCACGTGGAGGGCGATGCTGCTGTTGCTGGCCTACGTCCTCCTCTTTCCGCTGTTTTTTGTGCTGCCGCTGGCGGGCCTGCTCGCGGCCTCCCGGCCGACCACGCTGCGGGAGTGGGCGTGGATCGCCGCGGCGATGTTGTGGCTGTTGTTGTCGCTCGTGAGTCCGGGCGGGTTGGCGTCGCAGATGCTCCTTGCCTGGGCGCTGTTCCTGACTGGGGGCTTCGTGGTTCTCATGCTGTCCGGGGAGCGACGGCTCGTCCCCGGTGCCCTGCTGGCGGCGCTGGGCAGCCTCGTCGCCGCCGCCGGTTGGAGCTGGTGGCTGGGGACCCGGTGGGAGGAGATCCAGTTCGCGGTCACCCAGATGGGTTGGGAGGCGCGTCGCGACCTGCTGGCACAAGCAGCGCTCGACCCGGCCCGGATGGCCAGCGTCCGGATGTTGGTGGATGCGGTGGCTGATGGATTCAGAGTGATGGCGCAGCTCTTCCCGGCGCTGCTGATCCTGGTTTCGCTGCCCGGGCTCGCGCTCGCCTGGTCCTGGTACCAGCGATTGGCGGCGCGTCCTGCCGGGCAGGTCGCCGAACGATTTGCCGAGTTCCGGTTCAACGATCAGCTCATCTGGCTGGTCGTGGTATGTGTGGCGTTGCTCGTGCTGCCGGTTCCCGATCCCATCGGGGAATTGGCGGGCAACCTCGCGGTGGTGACGGGCGGACTGTACGCCGCCCGCGGTGCGGCGATCATCTGGGGGAATATCGAGTCGTTCCCCCTCCCGATTCTCGTGATGATCGCCATCGGAGTCGTGCTGATTCTTCCGGTCGCGCTGGGCGCCATGTTCGCGCTCGGTCTGGCCGATACCTGGGTGGATTTCCGGCGGCGTTTCATGCCTGCCGACACAGAAGGGAGAGCCCCATGGAAGTGATTCTACGCGAGGACGTGAAGTCCCTCGGCAAGGCTGGCGAGCTGGTCAAAGTGAAGCCGGGCTATGCCCGCAACTTCCTGCTGCCGAAGGGACTCGCCTACGAGGCGACCGACGGCAACCGGAAGCGGATCCAGGCCGAGTCGAAGGCGCGGCAGTCCAAGATGGCCGAGGAGCGCGCCGTCGCGGAGGGTGTCGCCTCGAAGCTCAATGCGGTCAGCCTGACGCTCTCCCGCAAGGCGGGCGAGGGCGACCGGCTCTTCGGGTCCATCACCGCGCAGGACATCGCCGACGAGCTCGCCACGCAGGGCCACCCGATCGACAAGCGCAAGATCGAGCTCGAGCATCCCATCAAGACGGTCGGTCAGCACACGGTGCCGGTCCGGCTTCACCATGATGTCCAGGCAGAATTGCGGCTGACTGTCGTGGCGGAGTGACGCTTCTGCGATGACCGTCGGGATCCGGTACGTCGACGGTCCGCGGCTGGCGCGGTCGTTGCTCGCGGCGTCGGATTGGGTGGCCGCCGGACGCGAAGAAATCAACCGCATCAATGTCTTCCCGGTCCCCGACGGGGACACCGGCACGAACTTCAGCCTGACCCTCCGCTCCGTCGCCGACGCCCTCCGGGCGCTCGGCGACGCGCCGCTTGGAACCACCGCCAAGATCGCCGCCCGGGGGGCCGTGCTGGGGGCTCGGGGCAACTCCGGGATGATGCTGGCCCACTTCCTCCTCGGATTCGCCGAAGTGATGCAGGACAAGGAACAGGCAAGCACCCAGGAGATCGCCGAGGGGTTCCGGCGCGGCGCCGAGCATCTGTACGCCTCGATGGACGACCCGCGGGAGGGCACGATCCTCACCGTGGCCCGGGAGGCCGCCTACGCCGCCTCCCGAGCCGCCGCCGACTCCCCCGACGTCTCGGTGTTCATGACTCGTCTCCTCCTGGAGGGCGAGCTGGCGCTCGCCCGTACCCCCGAATTGATGGCGGCGCTCAAGGAGGCCGGCGTCGTCGACGCGGGTGGGATGGGATTTGTCCGGATGATCGAGGGAGTCGTGCGCTACATTGAAGGTGACCCGATCCTCCCCGCGTCGCCCATCGGCAGCGCGGAATTCTCAGTGCCCGCCGCGCACGTCCAGGTCGCCGCCGAGCGCGATTTCCAGTTTTGCACCGAGGTGATGGTACGGGCGGAGATGCTGCCTGCCGCCAACGAGGTGCGAGCCCAGATCCGGAACTTCGGTGGCTCCGTACAGGTAGTGTTAGCAGCGGACATCCTGAAGATTCATGTGCACACCGATACGCCGGAGGCCGTCTTTACCTACGCAGCACGCTGGGGCACCGTACAGACGACCAAAGCGGAGGACATGCGGGCCCAGCACCGGAAACTGGCCCACGGCGAGCATCGGCCCGTGGCAATCGTGGCGGACTCCTCTGCGGACCTCCCCGACGCCGTGCTTGACCGGCATCACATCCAGCTGGTGCCCCTGCAGGTGATGTTTGGGGACGAAACGTTCCGCGACCGGGTGGAGCTCAAGCCGGCCGACTTCTACCGGAAGATGCGGGCCTCCAGAGCCCACCCGACCACCTCGCAGCCGACCCCCGCCGAGTTCATCCGGGTGCTTCGCGATGCCAGAGCCGGAGCGGACGAGGTGGTCGCGGTGCTGCTGTCGGCTCGGCTGTCAGGGACGTATCAATCGGGACTTGCAGCGGTGCGGGCAGCCGAGATCGAGGCGGTGCACTGCGTGGACAGCGGCACCGCGTCGCTGGGGATAGGCCTGTTGGCCCTCCGCGCCGCCGAACTGGCCGAATCCGGGCGGACGGCCGCCGAGATCGTGACCGAGTTGCAGCGAATCAGGAAGCAGTCGGGCTGCTTCATCACGGTCGACCGGTTCGATAACCTGCTCCGGTCCGGTCGAGTGACCCGCGGCAAGGCCTGGATCGGCACCATGCTGGAGGTGAAGCCGATCCTGTCGCTCGACGAGCAGGGCGCGATCATCCCGGTGGATCGGGTCCGTGGACGGGCCAATGTGGTGCCCCGAGTCCTGAGCCTGCTCGAGAAGCGGCTGGCCCCGAGGCCCAACTCGGTGCGTTTCGGAATCGTACATGCAGAGGCGCCCGAGGTTGCGGAGCGCCTGCGGGCCGCGCTGATGGCGGCGTATCAGCCCAAGGACTGTTTCGTCGCACTGGCCACCGGGGTGCTTGGGGCCCACGTCGGTTTCGGTGCGTGGGCGATCTTCTGGCAGGTCGAGGATGGGAGCCCCACAGGGCCCCGGGCGGGACAGGCAGCGTGACCGGAACAGCGCGAGCGGAGTCCTACTCTCCGGAGGATGTGCTGGCGGCGGTCGGGGCCATCGAGGATCTGAAGGGACGGGACATCCTGGTTCTGGATCTCCGCGGCCTGAGTGAGGCGACCGACTACTTCATCATCGCCACCGGAACCTCGGATACGCATGTGCGGGGCATCGGCCATTCGGTGCTGGACCGACTCGATCGCCGCGGCGTGCATGCCCACCACGTCGAGGGATTGCCCGCTGGGCGCTGGGTGTTGCTCGATTTCGTGGACTTCGTCGTCCACCTCTTTCATCCGGAAGCGCGGAGCTTCTACCAGCTCGAGCGGCTCTGGAACGATGCGCCGGAGATCCGGACCGGCGCCTGACACGGCAGGTTTGCCCATGATCCGTCGCACCGCGCTCGCGCTGGCTCTCCTCGCCGGCGTACCGTCGCTCCTCCCCGCCCAGTACTACTTCGGGCAGAACAAGGTCCAGTACCGGGCCTTCGATTTCCAGGTGCTCCGCACCGAACACTTCGACATCTATTTCTACCCCGAGGCCCGCACCGCGGCGCTCGACGCCGGCCGGCTGGCCGAGCGCTCCTACCAGCGGCTCTCCCGGATTCTCCGCCACGAGTATCGCGAGCGGAAACCGATCATCCTGTACGCCTCCCACTCCGACTTCCAGCAGACCAACGCCCTGGGACCGGAGGGGCCGAGCGAGGGAACCGGCGGCGTCACCGACTTCTTCAAGCAGCGCATCATCCTGCCGTTCACCGGCTCCTACGAGGAGCTGGAGCACGTCCTGCAGCACGAGATGACCCACCAGTTCCAGTACGATATCTGGAGCCGGGGCCGGGCCGGGGCCGGGCTGCAGACGATCATCAATGTCAATCCGCCGCTCTGGTTCATGGAGGGCATGGCGGAGTACCTCTCGATCGGCGGGGTGGACCCCAACACCGCCATGTGGCTGCGCGACGCGTCCATCGAGGGCAAGATCCCGACGATCGACCAGCTGGAGAACGACCCGCGGATCTTCCCGTACCGTTACGGGCAGGCGCTGGTCGCGTTCATCGGCGAGCGCTGGGGCGACGAGGCGATTGGCGCGATCATGCAGGGAACCCTGGCTGGTGGCGGCGGGCTGGAAGGCTCGATCAAGCGGGTGCTGGGAGTCGACTACAAGCAGCTGTCGAATCTCTGGAAGGACCACATCCAGAAGACCTATCTCCCGGAGGTCGCCTCCCGGCAGAAGGCGCGTGACATTGCGAAGGAGATCCTGACCGAGGACCGCTCCCAGGGCACGCTGCATCTGGCGCCGGCCCTCTCTCCGGACGGCACCGAGATCGCCTATTTCAGCGAGAAGAATTTCTATTTCGTCGACATGTACCTGGCCGATGTCGCCACGGGCAAGGTGAAGCACCGGCTGCTCAAGTCCTCCTACAGCAGCAACTACGAAACTTTCCGCTTCATCAATTCCTCGGGGAGCTGGTCGCCTGACGGGAAGTACATCGCGGTGGCCGCCAAGCGCGGCCCGCGCGACGAGATCCTGGTCATCGACGTGAAGCGCAACAAGGAAGCACGCCGGATCCGGGTGAAGCTCAACGGCGTGACCACGCCGGCCTGGAGCCCGGACGGCAAGCAGCTGGTGTTCACCGGCTACGACGGCGGCATTTCCGATCTCTTCCTCGTCAACGCCGACGGCTCGAATCTGCGGCGCCTGACGAACGACAAGTATGCCGACCTGCAGCCGGTCTGGTCTCCGGACGGGTCGACCATCGCCTTTGCGACCGATCGCGGTCCCGAGACCAGCTTCCAGACGCTCCGCTTCGGCAATATGCGCATCGCCACCTACGACGTGGCGAGTGGCCGCATCGACGAGCTGCCGGGCATGGAGCTGGGCAAGAACGTGAGTCCGCAGTGGTCGCCCGAGGGGCAGGAGATCGCGTTCGTCTCCGACCGAGACGGCGTCAGCAACATCTTCCTCTACGATCTCCGCGACCGCCGGGTTTACCAGCTCACCGATCTCTTCACCGGCGCCCAGGGGATCACACCGCTTTCTCCCGTTCTCTCGTGGGCGCGGAGCGCGGATCGGCTGGCGTTCGTCTACTACTCGCGCGATCAGTTCGACGTGTACGGGATCGACAATCCGCGGACGCTCAAGCGCGGGCCGTGGAGTCCACCGCAGGTCGCGCTGGGCCGCGATTCCGCCGGCGTGGCTCCTCCCGGCGGATTCCCGCTGGTGGACAGCGCCCACGCCGCAGCCCCGCACGACAGCGCGGCAGCGCAGCCGCTCGAATCCACCGGCTCGCTCTACGTCACCTCCGGCGGATTCCGTCAGGCGGATGCAACCCCGGAGGTCAGCGACTCCACGCAGCGCCCCGTCACCATCACGGCGCTGATGGACTCGACCGATATCCAGCTGCCGGATACCGCCGAGTTCAAGATCAATCGCTATAAGGTGAGCTTCCGGCCGGACTACGTCGCCCGGCCCACCATCGGCTACACCCGGGACAACTTCGGGCGGGGCTTCTACGGCGGGAGCGCGGTGCAGCTGTCCGACATGCTCGGCAACGAGCAGCTGATCTTCGCCGCGTACGTGAACGGGCGCATCAGCGAGGCGCTGGTCAACGCCACCTATGTCAACATGAGCCACCGGCTCAACTGGGCGGCGACCATCGGCCAGGAGCCGTACTACTTCCTCGAGCCGAGCCAGATTCAGCAGACCGGCACCGACTCAGCGGTCTTCATCACCAATCTGCGGCGCATTGTGGTGCGCTCGGTCGGCGCCCAGGCAATTTACCCGCTGAGCCGCTTCAAGCGGTTCGAGTTCGGCGCGACAGCGGCCTCGGTGAGCGACAAGCTGCAGCAGATCTTCGAACCGTATCAGCCGTCGACTGCTGCGCCGACCGCCGACCCGACCTCGAAGGAGATCAGCCTCGACGGAGCAAGCTATATCCAGCCCTCCATCGCCTACACCTTCGACAACTCACTCGGCGGCTACGTCGGGCCCTTCTACGGCCGTCGCTACCGGCTGCAGGTCTCCCAGTCGATCGGCGGGTGGCGCTACTTCGAAGGGCTCGCCGACTACCGGCGCTACGACCATATCGTGGGGCCGTTCACCTTCGCCACCCGCGCACTCTACTTCGGGCGCATCGGGCGCGATGCCAGCCGTTTCCGGGTCTTCCTCGGCAACACCGATCTGCTCCGCGGCAATACCTCCGGCAGCTACTACCGGAACGAATGCCGGAGCACCGACCCAAACACCTTCACGGGCTGCAACGAGCTCGATCGCCTCGTCGGAACCCAGCTCGCCGTGGGGAGCGCAGAGTTGCGTTTCCCGCTTCTCAACGGCTCCTTCGGATTCCTTCCCGTCGGCTTCCCGCCGATCGAAGGAGCCCTGTTCTACGATATCGGTATGGCCTGGAACGAGGGTGACCAGCTCAAGTGGAGCCGCAGCTCCACCGACAGCCCGACGCGAGTCCGGACGCCGCTGCAGACTTTCGGCGCGTCAGCCCGGATGAATCTGTTCAATTTTGTGATCCTGCGGCTGGACTATTCGATTCCGCAGGAGCGCCGCGGGGTCAAGGGCTACTGGACCCTCAGCCTCGGGCCGGTATTCTAGTTTTCGTCTCCACGGGATGCAGACACTGGCGGGAGCGCGCAAGGCCCGCGCGCGCCCGCCGGCAACTTCTCCGGCCTCGGCGGATCAGCTAGATTCCCCGCGTGCAAATCCGTCCCCTGCTGTTGCTGACGGCGCTGCTGGCGGCCGCCTGCCGATCCAGCTCCCAACCCTACGCCCACGGTCTCTCGGTCGCCTCCTCGACGCCGCCGTCGAGCCTGCTTCGGCTCACGGCCGCGGGTGGGACCGCCGAGTTGTACCACCTGCCGCGTCTGGAGATCTGGGGCTGGCAGTCGAGCGCGCCGCTGCCCGCGCTGCGGCGCCCGATCGGCGCCGATCTGGACCAGGGGCTGGTCTACGCCTTGGGGATCAAGAACGATATCGTGGCGCTGGACCTGCAAACCGCCCGGCCACGACCCCAGCAGCTCAGCAATGTGCGCGATGTGACGGTGGGCCCGGACGGCACCCTCTTCACCGTGGATGACAGCCTGCGCGTCGTCCAGTTCGTCCGGCGCAATCCGGTTCGGTTCCAGGCCCGGCTTCCGGCCCGGCCACGCGATCTCTACGGCACGCGAACGGCATCGCTGCTCGCCATCTCGTCCGGCGCGACCAGTGCGCTGACCTATCTGCGGACCGACGACCAGCCCACCCGCGCACTGCTCCCCAACGGCGACGCGGCTGCGACATTCTGGGGGGACCTGATCGCCATCGCGGCGGATACCGCCGTCGTCCTCGTCGATCCCGACGCACTGGAGCAGCACAGCAGCCTCAAGATCTCGGGTCATGCGCGCGCGGTCCTCTTCTCGCCGTCCGGGCATCGCTTCTACGTCGCCCGGCGCGAAGGCAGCGTGCTGGTCTACAATCGGTTCACCCGCGACAAAATCGGCGAGATCGAACTTCCCGGTGGAGCGGGAGCCCTCCGCGTGGATCCCTACGGCCGCTGGCTGATGGTGCATCCCGCCGATGCCGATTCCCTCTGGCTGGTGGATCTCGCCACCAATCGCTTCGTGCACGGTTTTTCGGCCGACTGGTCCCCCGACCTCCCGACCATTACCAACCAGCAGGCGCTCCTGCTGAAAGCGGGAGATGACGTGGTGGCCTTTGATCTCAGCAAGCCGGGATTTCCTGAGGCGGGCCGGGTGAAGGGCGGTGCCAAGGATTTGTGGCTGCCGCTTGCCTGGACTCCGGAGACCGGCACGGCGAGTTCCGAAGTTCAACCGGCCGCCGATACTGCGCAGGCCGCGACCGATTCTTCGGCGACAACCGCAACGCGGGTCTATCTGCAGGTGTCGAGTTCGCAGAATCGTGACTGGTCGGCGGAACTGGCTCGCCAGCTCGAACAGCAGGGACTACCCGCGAAGGTCCTCGATCCCCGCGCCGGCGAGGAGGGCTTCCGGGTTGTGCTCGGGCCCTACCCCACCCGCGAAGCAGCCGAATCGACGGGCCGCCGACTCGGCCGCCCGTTCTTCATCTACCAACCCGACCGATAAGACAGGACCCGACGCATGAAGCTTACGAAGCTCGAACTCTGCGGCTTCAAGTCGTTCGCCGATACCGTCACGCTCACCTTCCAGGATGGGGTGACCGGTATCGTCGGTCCGAACGGCTGCGGCAAGTCGAACGTCTCCGACGCTGTGCGCTGGGTGCTGGGAGAGCAGTCGGCTCGCACGCTTCGCGGCGGCAAGATGGAAGACGTGATCTTCCAGGGTTCGTCGGCACGCCGGCCGGTGAACCTCACGGAGGTTTCGCTCTTTCTGGATAACACCGATGGCGACCTGCCGATCGCCTACCGCGAGGTCCAGATCACCCGCCGGCTCTCCCGTAGCGGGCAGTCGGACTATCTACTGAACGGGACCGTTGTCCGCCTGCGCGACATTCAGGATCTCCTGCGCGGCACCGGGCTCGGCACCGACGCAGGCGTCGTGATCGAAGCGAAGATGATCGAGTACCTCCTCTCCGATCGCGCCGAGGATCGTCGTTCGCTCTTCGAGGAGGCGGCGGGCATCGGACTGTACCGTGATAGGCGGCAGACGACCGAGCGACGGCTCGAGGAGACCGCCGGCGACCTGCAGCGGGT
>JBDTTN010000068.1:0-9344 GCA_039930625.1 Gemmatimonadota bacterium
GCTCCCGCTGCCCCACGACTTTGGGGCCCGATCAGGTGCGGGTGGAACTGATCAGCCGCCCGCGGCGATGAGCTCGAGTGCCTCCCACCGGCTGTTGAGCGCCGTGAGCTCCGCCTCGAGCGCTGTCAGGCGCGATCTGGCGCCGACAGCCATTTTCGTCCTCAGGAATGCCGGATCTGCCAGCCTGATGAACAACTCGCCGCGCTCCCGTTCCAGGAGATCGATACGGTCGGGGAGCTGGGCCAGCTCCTCGGACTCCTTGAACGAAAGCTTGCGCTTCTTTGCGGGCCTGGCCGCGGGCGGGCTCGCAGTCTCGCTGCGCTTGGTCGCGGCGCCGGCCTGACGGACTTCTGCGCTCTGCCGCTGGCGCACCCAGTCGCTGTAGCCTCCGACATACTCCCCGACCACAGCATTCCCCTCCATCACCAGCGTGCTGGTGACCACGTTGTCGAGGAACGCGCGGTCGTGGCTGACGACGAGCAGGGTGCCCGAGAACTCGAGCAGGAGCTCCTCCAGCAGGTCGAGCGTTTCGATGTCGAGGTCGTTGGTCGGTTCGTCCAGCGCCAGCACGTTGAAGGATCTGGTGAACAGCCGGGCGAGCAACAGCCGGTTGCGTTCCCCTCCCGAGAGGGCCCGCACCGGAGTCCGGCTGCGATCGGGGGGAAAGAGGAAGTCCTGCAGGTAGCCGAGCACGTGCTTGCGGGTATTTCCGATGTCGACGAACTCGCTGCCTCCGGCGATGCTTTCGAAGACGGTGCGATCGGGATCAAGCTGCTCGCGCAGCTGATCGAAATAGGCGATCTCGAGATTGGTGCCCTGACGCACGGTGCCCGCAGTGGGGGATAGTTCGCCGAGCAGGAGCCGGAGCAGGGTGGTCTTGCCCGATCCGTTGGGCCCGATAAGACCGACTCGGTCGCCGCGGGTGATCGTAGTGGTGAGACCGCGGACGATCGGGTGCTCACCGTGGGAGAAGCCCACCTCCTTGAGCTCCACCACGAGCCGGCCCGAGCGCTCGGCCTCCTGCGCCTGCATGCGCACCGTGCCGGTCCGCTCCCGTCGAGCGCCGCGCTCCCGCCGCATCGCCTCGAGCGAACGCACTCGGCCCTCGTTGCGCGTCCGCCTGGCCTTGATGCCCTGGCGAATCCATGCCTCCTCCTTCGCCAGCTTCTTGTCGAACTCGGCCCACTCCCGGCCCTCGGAGGCGAGGGCCGCTTCCTTGCGCTCGAGGTAGGTGTCGTAGTCGGTGCCCCAGTCGAGCAGCCGGCCACGATCCAGTTCGATGATGCGGGTTGCCAGGCGGCGGAGGAAGGCGCGGTCGTGGGTCACAAACAGCAGGGTGGCGGCGCGCCCAATCAGGAAGTCCTCCATCCACTCGATGGCATCGACGTCAAGGTGATTGGTCGGCTCGTCGAGCAGGAGCACGTCGGGCTGACGGACCAGCGCCCTCGCCAGCAGCGCCTGCCGGCGTCGCCCGCCGGATGCCTGCTGGAACGGGAGCTCGGGATCGAGGCCGAGATGCGACAGGACCGTCTCCACCCGGGTCTGCAGCTGCCAGCCATTGGCGGCCTCGAGCGCATGGTGCAGTCGGTCCAGCTCGCGGAGGGCCGCGTCGCTGGCATGGTTGCCGACCCGGTGACTCGCCTCGTGGTAGCGGGTGAGCAGGGTTCCCGCCTCCCCGAGGCCGCCGGCGGCGACTTCGAAAATGCTGCCCTCGATGTGCTCGGGGATCTCCTGCTCCAGCCGGGCCATGGTGAGGCCGGTCTGCCGGATCACCTCGCCACTGTCCGGCTGAATCGTGCCGTCGAGCAGCTTCATCAGCGTGCTCTTGCCCGTGCCGTTGCGACCGAGGAGGCAGATCCGTTCTCCCCGCTCCAGGCTGAAGCCCGCGGCTTCCAGAATCAGCGGACCGCCGAATGCGATGCTGACGTCCCGCATTCCCAGCAATGCCATTCCGTTCCATCTCCCAGGTGTCCGCGGCTGTCCGGCTGACCCTCAGCCGGCGCTGCGCGGACTCAAGGATAATGGCGGTCGGCGGCGCTCAGCGGAGCGAGTTCACGATCCGAACGGCGACGCCCTCGACGAATTCTGCGGTGATTCGCCGCTCGCCCCGGTCGTAGCTCCGCACCGAGACCCGGTATCTCCCCTCCATCCGCTCCTCCGTGGCCACAGGCGGCCCAAGCAGCGAATCGACTTCGCCGAGCAGCATGCCGAGGCGGATCGCCGGGGCCGGCCCGTCTGCGGGTGATCCGGGGGAAGCCGCGCTGGCGGCGAATCGATCGCCTGGAAACTCCACGTATTGTTCGAGGGCCTGCATGATCGCCTCCGGCGTCAGCGCCGAGGCAGGGACCCCATTGCGGTAGCGGAGATTGAATCGGCTGCCTCCCTCCAGGCGGCGTTGCCGCACATGCTCCCGCTTCTGCTCGGTGGCGGTTGCCGCGATGGCCTCGTTTCGGCGATCTTCCCGCTCCCGCGCCTGACGAAGATCATCCAGCTCCCGCTCCATGTCCCTCTTGCGGTCGCGGTCCTGCTCGGTCTTGACCGCCTTCTCGAGGTCGCGCTCCCGCCGAGTCCTGGCGACTGCGCTCACCGAGACCGTTGGGCTGTCGTCGTCTCCGAAGGTGCCGAACCCGCCACCGCCGAGCTGGAATTCGATGAGCTTGTCCTTGACCTTCAGCTTGGTCACCATGACCGAGGTGCCATTGCGGATGGCGACGCCGTAGTCCTTGATCCGGGTGGCGTACTTGGGATAGTCCAGTGGCCGCGAGGTGCCGGGGTTCACATCCACGCCGTCCTCGGTCCCGGGCATGTCGAGCCGTACGGTGACCATCCTCCCTTCGAAGTGCCGGCGCAGCGCGCCTTCGTCCTGAGCGGCGAGCACGAGCGGCGCCAGCGAGAGTACGACGAATGGCAGCAGGGCGCAGAATCGGAATCGCATCGGTCCTCCTGGTTGACAGTCGTGCGGCGCGGTCGTGTCTGGCGAGGTCCAGGGAGCTGCCGAGGATCGTGCCGCTCACGGACCCACGGCTGCGGGCACCAGCTGTTTGACCTGCTCCGCGATCAGTCGCTCCACTGGTGGAACCTCCGAGACATCGATGTGCGAGCCATCGTAGCAGTGCAGCGAGGTCACCTCGGGATAGTCGCCCAGGTCGATCATGGGCGCCTTGGTGAGTTCGCGCAGCGGAGCCCAGTAGGTCCCGGCCGGGAAGTACTCTTCCTCCAGAATCCTCCGGCCTCCGCAGGCAGGAAAGCGGAGGAACACGACCTGCCCGCCATGCCGCCGGATGCTTTCGACGCTGTGCTGAATCCGCCGGAACAGGCTGTCGAGCGTGGCGCCCTGGGCGGGGCGGGTCTCCAGAATCGTCGGGCGGAAGGCGATCGTGTCCAGCAGCTCGGGGCGATTGGCCCTAATGCCGGCACGCTGCCACGAGACCGGGTGATAGCGGTCGGGCCGCATGCTGTTGTACGGCGGGAGCGGGAAATGGCCGGCCATGAGTTTGGGGATGAGTTCCTTGGGAAGCATCGCCTCTCGCCTGAAGGCGAAGTGGCCGAGGAGATACACCCGGAGCCACGCCTCCCACCGGCTCGCGGGGCTGGAGCGGGCGTCGCGATAGGCCTTGAGATGCTCCTGCAGGATCGTCTCGCCATCGCTGCGCAGATCGAAGGCGTACATGGGCAGGATCTCCGCGAGGACCAGCCCATGAAACGAGCTGTCCGCGGCCAGATCCTCCAGGACAGGCAGTGGCGTACTCCCGGCCAGTGCCAGGTCGATCGGCGGGTCACCCCCGAGTTCGCGCATCCACAACCCGGGTTCGATCACCGCCTGGATGCGGGATGAGCCGGTGATGACGGTGGAGCCGGGCCGGAGTTTTGCCCGCGTGAGGATCCATGCCTCGCGATCCGCCTCGATGCTCGCTTCGATTCCGCGCAGGCGAAGCGTGATCTCCCAGCCGCCGAGCAGCACGCCCACGATCGCGACGGTCAGCAGCCAGGACTGGGGCCACGATCCGCGCGGGATCCGGTCGTTAGAACTGGAAGTAGATGAAAGCACGGTCGTCACCCGAGACGAAGGCGAGGCAGAGGATCAGGGTCGCGAGGACCACCGAACGGCGCCACCAGCTCAGCGCGCGCCACCGATCCTCGAGGCTGCTGTCGCGCATGTACCAGTGGCTCGCCAGCAGCCCAATGGTGACCGCGAACACCGTCAGGGTGTTCGAAGTTCCCAGTGACAGCCGGTCGGGGGCCCCGATCAGCATGGTGCGGACGAGGCGGAGCGCATCCCGGAACGTGCTGGCCCGGAAGAAGACCCAGGTGATGCACACCAGATAGTAGGTGAGCAGCGCGAGCGCGACCCTGGCGGCGGCCGACTCCAGCCACCGGGCATCCCCCCAGCGGCGCTTGAGCCGCCGTTCCACCGCCAGGTAGGTGCCGTGCAGGCCTCCCCACACCACGAAGCGCCACGCCGCGCCGTGCCAGAGCCCGCCGAGCAGCATGGTCAGCATGAGATTCCGCTGGGTCCGGGCCTCGCCGTCGCGGTTGCCGCCGAGCGGGATGTACAGGTAGTCCCGGAGCCAGGTGGAGAGGGAGATATGCCAGCGGCGCCAGAAGTCGGAGAAGCCGATCGCCGCGTAGGGGAACCGGAAGTTGTCAGGCAGCGCGAATCCGAGGCACATCGCGGCGCCAATGGCGCAAATGGAGTAGCCGGCGAAGTCGAAGAAGATCTGGGCGGAAAAGGCCAGGGTTCCGGTCCACGCGTCAACGAAACCGGCCCGGTCCACCGACTGGTAGACGAGGTCCGCGACGGGCGCGAGCAGGCTGTCCGCGATGATCGACTTCTCGAAGAGGCCGATGACGATCAGCGCCAGTCCCCATCCGATCTGGTCGGTGTCCCCCCTGCGCGGGGTCACGCATTGCGGCAGGAAGTCGGCGGCCCGGAGAATCGGACCCGCGACCAGGTGGGGAAAGAAGGTCACGAAGAAGGCGAAATCGAGGAACGAGTTGCCCGGCCGGATCTCCCGCCGGTAGACGTCCAGCGTGTAGGACAGCGTCAGGAAGGTGTAGAACGAGATCCCGACGGGGAGGATGATTCCCGCATGGGGCGGGTGGTATTCGATGCCGACGCTATGCGCCAGCGCGATGAAATTGTCCAGCAGGAAGTTGCCGTACTTGAAGAATCCCAGCACGCCGAGGTTGAACCCGAGGCTCAGCATCAGCCAGGCACGCCGCCGGCCAGGCTGTTCCGACGCGTCGATGCGCTTGGCCACGATCCAGTCGATCACCGTGGACCCCATCAGCAGCAGCACGAACGGCGGATTCCAGGCGGCGTAGAAGATGTAGCTGGCGATCAGGACGATCACCTTCCGGGTGGTCCACGAAAGTGGCAGGCTGTACAGCAGCAGCACGATCGAGAAGAACACGAGGAAGGTGAGGGAGCTGAAGACCATGATATCCTTGCGCCGGCACACGGCGGCGGGGCGGGCATCGACGTGATGATGCCCGGCGGCGGTCGGTGGCTGCCACGCGGGTCGAGTTGAGTGATGACACGGATGCCGCGAATTCTAACGCGGGCGGGCGGGTTCACAATGATGCCCCGCCGGGCCGCCGGCGATGGCCGCACCTCGCGACCCCGACGGTGCCGATTATGATTGAACGCCGGATCGGCCGGCACCGGTTTCGCCCGCAGGAGAGGAAGCCATGAATACTAGCGATCACCAGCCCATCATCACGATTGCGCTCATGGCGGCGATGGCCGACGGCCGTCAGGATGTGAGCGAGCAGGAGGCCATCACTGCGGTCGCCGCGCAAGCTGGCCTCAGCGACCTCGACGGGCTGCGCCAGCGGATCGCGGCAGGGACGCTGCGGGTCGCTGATGTCGCGAGCCAGCTCTCCGATGATGCGGCCCGCCGCCTGGCCTATGAAACCGCGGTGGTCGTCGCCAACGCCGATGGCGCCGCCGGGGACCAGGAGCAGCGATTCCTGGCCGAGCTGCGCTCCGTGCTCGGACTCAGCGCCGCATCGGTCCAGACCGTGGATCGCGATGCCGCCGCGCTCGGGTCCGCCGCGCTCGCCGGCCCCGCCGTCGAAGTCGGCACCGGGGCGCCCGCCGGGCCGGTGCTCGATGATCTCATTCTCCGTCAGGCAATGCTGACCGGAGCGCTCGAGCTCCTCCCGGACCGGCTTGCGAATATGGCGATCATTCCGATCCAGCTGCGGCTGGTCTACCAGATCGGCCAGCGACACGGACAGCAGCTCGACGCCAATCAGATCAAGGACCTCGCCGGCACGCTCGGCATCGGCGCCGCGGCCCAAGTCATGGAAGGGGTGGTACGCGGTGTGCTCGGCGGCCTCGCACGCGGGCTGCTCGGCGGGATGCTCGGTGGTGCGACGGGGGTCGCCGTGGGCGCCGCGGTGTCGTTTGCGGCGACCTACGCGCTGGGCCACGTCGCGCAGCAATACTACGCCCAGGGACGGAAGCTCAGCCAGCAGGATCTGCGGACGCTGTTCGCCAAGTTCCAACAGGAGGCGCGCGGCCTGTTTCCTACGGTGCAGAGTCAGATTCAGACCCAGGCCAGCAGCCTGAACCTGCAGACCGTCATGGCGACCATTCAGGGCAAGTAGCCCGGCGAGCCTCACCTGGGCCTCGGACACGTCGCACCCTGAAACCGGCACCCACGCCCGCCCGTATTGGCGGGCGTTCGTCTTTCCCTCAGTCAGCGGTTTCCGGAGGTACCCATGCGCAACCTGTGGACGCGAATCGGGCTCGGCGCCCTCGGCGTATTCGCCATCGGCATGCTGCTTCTTACTCTGTTCCAGAACGCGCGAGAGTCGGCCCGGAGCGCACTCCTCTCTTTCATCGGTGCGCAGGACGCCTCAGCCACAACGCCGGTGGAGGCGCCTGTGGCCGCGGCCGCGCCGACAGCCGAGCTGGCGGCGGTTTCGGGCAAGCTCGCCGCCATGGCTGCCAGGCTCGCGAGCATGCACGCGGGCCACGCACGCGCGGGCCACGATTTTGCGTTTCGGCTGGACGGCGACCGGATCGGCAGCATCCAGCACCTCACCATCCGCCGTGCCCGACGTGGCGACCTCCCCGACGTTTCCCTTCTCGTGCTCCTCAGGGACCGCGCTGACGCGGACCGGCTCGAAAACTGTGACCTGATCCCCGTCGATGGCGAAGATGTCGCCGGCGATGAGGGCTTCACCTGCGCCGAGGCGGGAGACGAAGGGTTGACCACCATCGGGTCGGCGCGGATCGAGCCACTCGGTGTCTCCCGCTCCATCCGGCTCGCGGCGCGGGACGTCAGCAAGATGCGGCAGGGCGATCCCTTCGAGGTGAACGCCGATGCGGGGGGCGAAGTCCGCGTCAGCGCCCGCGGCGACGGCGGTCAGGGTGTGCGGGTCTTCGCCGACAGCACCGGTGCTTCGATCAAAGTTGATGATGCTCTCGGCCGGGCGATCTTCCGCCTCCTCGCTGATTCCACCGGCGCGAGCATGCGGGTGCGCGGCAAGGACGGGCGCGACCTGGTCCGGATGGACGCGTCGAACGGAGGATTTTCGCTCACCGTAGATACCGCCGTCACGCACTAGCCGCAGTCTCGCGGGAATTTGGTCCCGCGCTATTGACAGATCGGGCGCCGATTCGTATTCTGTGCGCCCTCAGGGAGTCGCGTCCCGATGCTGGCCGATTGGACTCGTTGTGACGAGTCCGTCGTTCCACCATTGTGATGCGACTTTGTCATTTCAGGATCCCGAGTCTCGAATGAGGTATCGGATGTACGCAGGCATTCAAACAGTTCTCGCGAAAGACCCCGGGCTTCGCGCCGGCGTGTCGTTCGGGCGGAGCCCTGCTCGGGTCGATACCCGGAGCAGTCGGGTCTGGTCGGGACTGAAGGCTGCACAGGGGGTGGAGAGCGGCTGAGGAGTGTCCTCATCCCTCCGCCCGTCGGGGAATCGCCCCACCTGTGCAGCGCGGACAGGGGGGGCGATTTCCGTTTTTGCAGGGGCAGGTCAGCGGCGGGCGGCAGGGTGGGCCCGCGTTCGGCAGACACGCGACTCCCGGTGCGCGTGGTGCGCCGTGCCGTTCCGCTGCTGCTTGCCCCGAAGGAGAGGAGGACCGATGCTGGATATCCGTACGCTGCTGCTGCTCACTCCCGAGGACCGCTACGCGCCGAATCCGGCGCTCCGCGAGGCGGAGGTCCTCGTCTTTCCGGCGCTCGCCACGATGCGTCGGAAGCACAGTGAGATCCCGGCAGCTCAGCCAGAGGAGGTGATGATCTGACCTGAACCCAGGAAGGACCATGGAAACGAACTTTTTCCTGGTGTGCGCGGAGTGCGGGCACTGGAGCGTGTCCGCGGCCATGGCGCACGCCATCGAACAGCAGCTCAATCGTTGGCTCGTGCCGCAGTGGGTGACTTTCGTCGATGTGACGGGGGCACGCATCCGCATTCGCACGCGGGATGTGCGGTCAGTGAGCCAGTGCTATATCGAGCATCGCAGCGCCGAGCGCACCCTGCGCCGGCTGCTCGACGAAGAAGCCGAATGACGACGAACCGGGAGCCGGACGCGATGCAGATCTTCGGTATGCACGACGAGAATACCCTCCGCCAGCTCGAGAAGGTGGCGGAGCGGGCTCACCGGGTGGCTCTCATGGCCGACGGGCATGTCGGGTATGTGATGCCCATCGGTGGGGTGGCCGCCTACCGGGGTCAGGTGTCAGTCGTGGGTGTCGGATTCGACATCGCCTGCGGCAACGCGGCCATCCGGACCGACCTCACGCTCGGCGCGCTGGGCAAGAATTCCGGCAAGCAGGAGAAGGCGCTTCGGGAGATCGCTGATGAAATCCACGAGGCGATCAGCTTCGGGGTGGGGCGTAAGAATCGCGCCGACGATGCCCCGGTGGACGCGCCGCTCTTCGAGCATCCGTCGTGGGATGCAATCCCGCCGAAGTACCGCGGCAACCTGCGTGAGAAGGCCCGTGCCCAACTCGGTACCGTCGGGAGCGGCAATCACTACGTGGACGTGTTCGTCGACGAAACCGGCGTGCTGTGGGTCGGAGTCCACTTCGGAAGCCGAGGCTTCGGCCATGCGGTGGCGTCCGCCTTTCTCGCCCTCGGCCAGGGCGCCTCTTGGGGAGATCGCGTGCCGGAGCGCGAGATCCTGCTCGACCTCGGCGCGCCTATCGGGCACGACTACTGGCAGCTCATGAGCCTAGCCGGCGAGTATGCCTATGCCGGCCGGGAGTGGGTAGCCCGGAAGGTGGTGCAGATTCTGCATGGCCACGAGGGGGAGCTGGTCCACAACCATCACAACTTTGCCTGGAAGGAGCAGCACGACGGCGAGGAGGTGGTGG
>JBDTTN010000069.1:0-9261 GCA_039930625.1 Gemmatimonadota bacterium
AGCACCTGACCGCAGCCGAGGAAGTCGATCTGCACATTGGTGACCTCGGTGTTCCGGGTCATGACCAGGTCGAGGCGGCCGGCGGTGAATCGCGGGGAGACACTGCAGGTCGGATCGTAGAGCAGTGGTGTGGTGGTGGTAATGACCTCGGTCCAGGTCCGGGCACCGTTGGTCCAGCTTCCCGTGCCGTCGAGGGTCCACGAGCCGGCGGGCAGCGGGCTGCCGAAGGCGATCGAGCCTGGCGTAGTCGCGGTGAACTTCGCCACCCAGTCCTTGGTGTGGGTGTGGGCCCGCCCTCCGGCGAAGGTCCGCACGGTCACGAAGTTGGTGGTCGTATGGCCAAGGGTGTCGGTGCTGGCGCCCCATTCCCGGGTGCCGTTGTGGACGGCGCTGTAGTCCCGCGCCGGAATCGCGGTGTTGGTGTGGCTGAAGGTGAAGTTGGTGAAGATGTGCTTGACGCCGACGCTGGCTACGAGCGGCAGCGGATCCAGGAAGTCGATAGTGCCGCTCAGCGAGTCGATGATGACACCGTTGCCGCGGGTGAACACGCAATCGTTATAGGAGAACCGCGCGGAGTCGGGGACGACATCACCGTCACTGTTGACCAGCGGGACCGGCGTCACGGTCGCGCAGGCCGGCGGCGGGGTGTTGATGCGGGCGCCAGAGGAAGTCACGGCGAAGGCGGCGCCGGTGCTGGCATCGAAGCTGGAGAACTCCGAAAAGTCGTCGATGTCCTGGGCCACGTCGGAGCCGAGGCTCTGGGCTTCACTGGTACTCAAGGTGTTCAGATTGCTGGAGGGGGCGCTGCTGTCGGAACAGGCGCCGAGACTGAGGCTCAGCGCCGCAAGCAGGACGACTCCGAGCTTGATCGGGGGATTCGACATACCGGGTGCTCCTTGTGGGGGTGTCACATTCGGCCAGCTTCCACCCCGTAGATCGGCGGACCTAACGGATTGTTAAGTCGTGATCTGCGTCACACCCACGCCCCCACCTGGAGCGGCAGTCGGACTATTCCTTCTGATCGTACTCGGTGCGGGGACCCATCGGGTCTCTCGCCGAATCGCCTTTACTGCGCCGCCCCCTTGGGCTTGCAGCCGAACACCCCGAAATGTCCGAGGATCCGCTCCAGCGGGCAGTACCCCGTGATGGTGGACTGGATCAGGTTCACGCCGACGAAGGCGGTGAACAGGAACCAGTAGGGGCTCACCCACCAGCCCAGGGCCAGCGACAGCAGGACGAACGTCCCGGCAAAGCGCCGGATGATTGTCTCATTGCACATAGGGCCGATCTCCTAGATGAAGTTCTCCACTGGCATCACTGCGGCGTGCAGTCGTTCTCCCGCCGGCGCCTCGCCCTGCCAGGCAGCGAGCGCCGGCAGGACCTCCTGCAGCACCTGATCCGGCAGCATGGTGAAGTACACCGTCTCTTCGCCGGGAAAGGTGCGATTGCCCTCATGCCGCCCGCTCCGCCCGGATCCGTGAGCCGGCGCGTACCAGGTGTAGCTCGTGATCCCGTTGCGATCGAGCAACTCGCTCACCGACTGGTGGCGTGGACCGGTATATACGATCAGCAGCAGCTTCATGACCGACTCCCTTCTCTGCTCTTCCGTCTCATCAGCTCCCAGTACAGAATCGGGACCACCACCATCGTGAGCAAGGTCGCGACGATCGCGCCGCTCATCAGCGCCACCGCCAGGCCCTGGAAGATGGGGTCCAGCACCATCACCAGCCCACCGATCACCACCGCAGCCGCGGTCAGCGCAATCGGCCGAAACCGCACCGTTCCCGCCTCGATCACCGCCTCACGCAGCGGAGTGCCCCGCCGTTCCGCGAGCTGAATGAAGTCCACCAGCAGGATCGAGTTCCGCACGATGATCCCCGCCAGCGCGATCATGCCGATCATGCTCGTCGCGGTGAAGAACGCCCCCGTGAGCGCATGGCCCGGCAGGATGCCGACGAGGGTGAGCGGGATCGGCGCCATGATGACGAGCGGAATGGTGAACGACTCGAACCACCACACCACCAGCACGTAGATCAGCAGCAGCACCGCCGCGAACGCGAGTCCGAGATCGCGGAACACCTCGATCGTGATCTGCCACTCGCCGTCCCACTTGATCGCCGTCTCATCCAGACGCTCCGGCTGCACCGCGTTGTAGCGGTGGATCTCCGCGCCGCGGACCCGGATCGTGTCGAGCGCCTGGTTCATCGCGAGGATTGCGTACACCGGGCTCTCGATGCTCCCGGCGACATCGCCGGTCACGTAGATCACCGGTCTCAGGTCACGCCGGTAGCGCGACGGGTCCCGGAGCGTCGAATCCACCGTGACGAACCGACCCAGTGGCTGCGGCCCCATCATGGTCGGGATCGGCAGGGCAAGCAGCGCCTCCGCGCTCGAGCGACCGGTGAGCGGCAGCCGCGGCACGATGGCCTCGCCCTCCCGCGCCGTCGCGGACGAGGTGAGCCCCACCGATGTCCCCGACTGCGCCAGGTAGACTGTCTGCACGATCTGCTCGACGCTCGCCCCGGCGGCGGCGGCGCGTGCCCGGTCGACATGGAAGCTCAACCGATGTTCCGGCGCTTCAACCGTCCAGTCGACATCCACGACGCCAGGCGTATGCTCGAACACCTGCTTGACCCGTATCGCCGTCTCGAGACGCGCGCTGTCGCTGCCCGCGTAGACCTCCGCCACCAGCGTGGACAGCACCGGTGGTCCCGGCGGAATCTCGGCGATCTTGGCGCTGGCGCCGTAGCGAGCGGCGATCGAGTCAATCGCCGGCCGCACCGCGACGGCGATCGCGTGACTCTGCCGTGAACGATCGCCCTTCGAGACCAGGTTCACCTGGACGTCCGCGACGTTGGGGCCACTCCGCATGAAGTAGTGCCGCACCAGGCCGTTGAAGTTGAATGGCGCCGCCGTGCCTGCGTACACCTGGGTGCTGAGCACCTCCGGGACCGTGCGGAGGTACGCCGCCACCTCGGCGCCGAGCGCCGCGCTGCTTTCCAGCGTCGTGCCCTCCGGCTGGTCGAGGATCACCTGGAACTCCGACTTGTTATCGAAGGGCAGCATCTTCACCTGCACGACCCGGAATGCCACAAGGCCCATAGAGAGGAAGAGCAGCAGCACCACGCCGACATAGAAGAACACCCGCCGCCGCGGCCGGTCCATCAGCGCGGACATCATGCGGGAGTAGAGGCCGCCCTCTCCGGGCGAAGAGGTTTCCGCCCCGGGGCGTGGGGTTGGCGGGGCTTGGCCACGACCCGGGGAGGCGACCGAGTCGCCAGGCACCGTGAGATCGCTCGCAGTCACCGGATGGACATGCCCCTTCAGGAGCCGGTACGCCAGATACGGCGTCACGATGAACGCCACCGCCAGGCTCGCGAGCATCGCCACGCTGGCGCCTACCGGAATCGGCCGCATGTATGGCCCCATCATCCCGCGCACGAACGCCATCGGCAGGATCGCCGCGATCACCGCGAAGGTGGCAAGTATCGTCGGATTGCCAACCTCATCCACGCCCTCGATTGACGCCTCTGCCGGGTCCTTGCCCCCCATAGCGATATGGCGATAGACGTTTTCCACCACCACGATCGCGTCGTCCACCAGGATGCCGATGGAGAAGATCAGCGCGAAGAGCGTGATCCGGTTGAGGGTGTAGCCAAGGGCATAGTAGCTGAACAGCGTCAGGGCGAGCGTCACGGGCACCGCGACGAGGACGACCACCGCCTCACGCCAGCCGAGGAAGAGCCAGATCAGCACCGTCACCGAAAGCGTCGCGATGGCGAGATGCAGGATCAGCTCGTTCGCCTTTTCACGCGCGGTCTCGCCGTAGTTGCGGGTCTCGGTCACCGTCACGTCGGCGGGGAGCAGCCGAGCCCGAGCCTGCTCCACCCGGTCCAGCACCTGCCGCGCGACATCGGTCGCGTTGGCACCCTTCCGCTTGGCGACACTGATGGTCACGGCGCTCGCGGAACCGGAGTCCCGGATAGCCATGGTGACGTAATCGGTCCGCTCCCCGAACTCCTCCCGCACCAGCGCCACGTTCCGAAGATAGACCGGTGCGCCGCGGCGCGAACTCACCACCACCCCGGCGACCTCGGCCGCGTTCTTGAGCGCGGCACCGACCTGCACCCGGTACATCGAGCCGCCGCTGGCGAACTCTCCTGCCTCCAGACGGGCGTTCGCGCCCTTGAGCGCCATCGCCACCTCCCCGGGCGTCACCCCGGATGCGGCCAGACGGGCGGCATCCAGATCTACCCGGATCTGCTTCGGCTGTCCGCCGATCACCGACGTCTCGGCGACATCGGGGACCGTCCGAATCTCGTCCTGGAGCTGGGTCGCGAGCTGGCGCAGTTCGTTCGAGCCGTAGCGCTTCGATGCGAGGGTCAGCGTGAGGATTGGCACGTCGTCAATCGTGTGCGGCTTGACCAGGGGTGGCAGCGCTCCCGGCGGCATGCGATCCATCGCCGAGAGGAGCTTGGCGTGGACCCGGGTGACGCTGCGCTCCTGGTCTTCGCCCACCTTGAAGCGGACGGTGACCATCGTGTACCCCTCGCCGGCCATCGAGTACACATGCTCGACGGCCGGGAGCTCCCACATCCGCTGCTCGATCGGCCGGGTGAGGAGGTTCTCCACCTCGGCCGGCGTCGCGCCAGGCAGGGCCGCGATCACGTCGATCATCGGCACCGAGATCTGTGGCTCCTCCTCCCGCGGCGTCGCGAGGATGCCGATCAGGCCCATCGCCAGCGATGCGATGATCAGCAGCGGCGTGAGCTTGGAGTGGAGGAAGCGGCGCGCCAGCGTTCCGGCGAAGCCCATGGTCATTTGCTCCCGACGACGATCACGTCACCGGCGCTGAGTCCCGAGAGTACTTCGACGCAGGCCGCACCGCCGACCGGGGCGTTGCACGGCCCGCCAACCTTCACCCAGCGGAGCGAGGTGGCTCCACCCACCGTCACCCGCACGCCCGTGAGATCCCCCTCCTGCACCAGCGCCGTCGCAGGGATCAAGATCGCGCTGCGGGCGCCATCAGGGATCCGGAGCGTCGCGGCGCTGCCGGACATGAATTCGTGCTTCGAGTTCTCGACCAGCGCGTTCACTGTGTAGACCGCGCCCGCGGGTGCCGGCACGGTGCCTTCGATGACGGCCCGCGCTGCGTGTCCTTCGATCGCCGCATCAAGCGACTGGCCTGCCTTGAGCGCTGAGGCCACCCGCGGCGGCACTGTCACACTCACCCGGAGGCGGGCCGCGTCCTGCACTTCAACAATCGGGGCACCCGGGCCGGCGAACGCTCCCGGATCCACGAACCGCTGCGTCACCACTCCGCTGAACGGGGCGCGGATCTCCGCGTAGGCGCCGATCGCATTGAGCTCATCGCGAGATGCTCTCGCCGTGCGCAGGCCCGCGTCCGCCCGGGCGAGACCGGTCTCGACCTGATCCAATTGGGAGCGTGTTGCCGCGCTGTCGGCATAGAGCGCCCGGAAGCGTGCCGCCTGGGTTTGGGCATCCTGATACATCGCCTCTGCCCCCGCGATGCCCGCGTCCACCTGGGCCCGCTTGGCATCGACATCCCGCGCGTCGATCCGTGCGAGCACTTGGCCCTTTGCCACGCGGTCACCTTCACGCACCAGCACCTGCGTCACGCTACCCATCAGCTTGGTGCTCAGTGTGGCACGCTGCACCGGCTCGGCGACGCCCGCAGCGTCGAAGGTCGCCATAATCGTCGTGTCTCGAACGGTCAGTGTCGCGCCGGCGGACTGCTCGGCCGCCTTGTCGCCGGTCGATTTGGGCGCGTCCCGCCCGCAGGCCGTCGCCAGACCGAGAATCAGAACTCCAAGCACCGTCTTGCGCATCTCAATCTCCTTGCCAGTTTCCCGCTGCCGGTCCGTCAATCACTCTGCCAGGTCCACCAGCGGGCCAAGATCCCGCCCCTCCGCCCTGCGCTTCTCCGCCACCGCGACAATCACGTCGTAGCGGGCGGCAACGTCGCCCAGCTCCGAGGCGGTCTCGACCGCCGCCGCATCGAAGAGCTCCGTGACCGTCGCCAGTCCACCTTCGTATTTCCGGCCCACGATGCGGTGCGCTTCCTTCGACTGCGCCACGGACCGGCCGGCGATCTCCAGCCGCGCGAGCGTCAGGCCCACGGCATCACTCGCGCGCGCCAGATCCAGCGCCGCCTGCGCCGTCGCCGCCGCCGACATCGCGCGCGCCGCCGCGCGGCGCCCCTTCGCGCTGCGGATCTCGGCCAGTTCCGACCCGCCGGCGAAGGGCGACCAGCTCAGCATCAGGCCGAGGGTCCAGGCGCTCTTGCCGCCGAAGGGCGTGTTAGGGGTGTTCCAGTCGACGCGGCCAAAGCCGTTGAGGCGCGGGAGATAGAGTGCGCCCGCCCGCCGGGCATCGGCGTCGGCCGCATCCCGGGCGAGCGTCGCGGCTTCGACATCGGCCCGGGTCCCCGGAGCGTCGGCAGCCGCCGACGCCCGCGCTGTCAGTGCTGCGACCGCGGCCGCCGTTGGGAGCGAATCGGGGAGCGCGAAGGCAGTGTCCGCCGGATCACCCATCAGGACCGCGAGGCCATGCTGGGCCAGACGGGCCTGGCTCTCGGCGCTCAGCAGCATCGCCTCCACCTCGCCCGACTTCACCGAGGCGAGCAGCGCATCGGACCGCGTCGCCAGACCCTGCCTGACCATGGATTCCGCCTGCCGCACGTGCGCGTGCGCCGCGTCGAGTGCGGCGCGCAGCGTGCGCACCTGATCGCGGGTGAGGACCGCGCCCCAGTAACCCCGCACCACATCCACCGCGGTGCCCGAGCGGGTCCACCGCTCGGTCGCCTGGGTTGCCTTGCTCGCGTTGGCGGCGGCCGTTCGGCCCAGCCAGGCATCGGCGTTGAAGATCGGCTGCTCCACGACCACACCCGTCATCAGATTACCGGTGGCGTTGGGGTCGTTGAGTCGCGCCGGCGCAAAGGCGGCGGGCGTCACCGCCCGCTGGCGCAAGGTGAAGCCGAAGGCATTGAGCGGATCGGTGGTGCGGAGGTAACCGCTCTCGACCCGGAGAGTCGGGAGGATGCCACGGTACGGCGCGAGCGCCTGTCCCGCCTGAGCCTCGCTCTGCCCCGCCGCTATCCGGTTGGCGTAGGCCGACCGCTCCGCCCGCAGGAGCGCCTGCCCGAGGGTGAGGGGCGCCTGGGCGACGGCCGGCCCGGCGGCGAGGCCGTAAACCGGCAGCAACCACAGCATCCGATGAATGACAGCTCGCATAGGTGTCCCCGTTGCAGCCGCAAATGACTGCGCCCTTGATAATTACGGTATAACTATATAGTAATATATGTGTGTGGTCAAGCTGGCGAGTTGGCATTGGCTGCTGTTTCACCCAACTTTGTGTGAACATGTCCTCAGGACTGAACCCGGATCCCATGGCAGGCAGACATCTGACACCCGAGCAGCTCCGGCACATCGCCGAGCGCTTCAAGGCACTTGCCGAGCCATCACGGCTCGACATTCTTCACGCCCTGAAGGGCGGGGAGCGCACGGTCAGCGACATTCTCGAGGCCACCGGCCTGGGACAGGCCAATGCATCGAAACACCTGCAGGTGCTGTATGCCTTGGGGTTCGTGCAGCGGCGGAAGGACGGCGCCAGCACCTACTACAAGCTGGCCGACGCCGATGTGCTGCGGCTATGCGCGCTTATGTGCGGGCGGCTGGAGAAGGAAACAGCCGCCCGCAGCAAGGTCTTCAGGTAGGGGCGACCGGAGGGTCGCCCACCCATCCCTACCGGAGCCCCGCGATAATCCCGTTGATTCGTGCCTTCTGTCCTTCAGGCGCCAGGCTCAGCGCCTTCTGGTAGTTGGCCAGCGCCTCTTTCTTGTTGCCCTGCTTTGCCAGCGCCTCGCCGAGACTGTCGTAGACGTTCCAGGAGCGGGGATAGTCCTTCACATTCTTCCGGAACAGCGCCAGCGCCTCGTCCAACTTGTTCTGCCCCATCAACTGATAGCCGAGCACGTTGACGTCCGCCTCGTTGGCGAGCGGAAGCGCCTGCTCGCGCAACGCCGTCGCCCCGGCCGCATTGCCGCGCCGCTCCTGGATCGCGGCCTTGAGCCGGAGCCCCGCGAAGCTCGGCTGGATCTGCACCGCGGAGTCGGCCCACGCCTCGGCGACATCGAGTTCGGTGTTGTGCTGCAGCGCCCAGCGCGCGCCTTCCACCCATGCTTGCGGGAAAAAGCGCGGCAGGTCGCGATACTGCTGCCGCAGCGTATCCATGACCACCTGGTTGACCGGCACGCTGAGCGGAATTGCGACCGCCAGCTTTTCCCACTGCAGCGTCAGCGTTACGCTGGTATCGGTCGGCTCGTCGAAGGTGTACTGCAGATGCTCGGTGAACTCGCCCGGCACGGGCGTCACTGTCAGACGCAACGCATCCTCACCCTGACGGTAGCTGAAGGCGCCCCACGCATTCGCTTCGTGGCTGAAGATCACCGTCCAGGTCGATTGGCTCGGAATCATGTGGATGCCGTAGCGGCCCGCGGCCAGCCGGTTCCCGCCTGCGCTGAACGCCGAGGTGGAGGCAAAGACGGTGTTCTGGTTAGCACCGGCCCGCCAGACAGTGTCGAAGGGTACCAGCCCGCCCCAGACCTTCCGCCCCTTCACCGCGGGCCGGTGGTAGGAAAGGGACAGGTCGGTCATCCCGATGGTCTGGCTGACGGTGGCGGCTTGGCTCTCCCACGGGAGCTTCACTATCTGAGGACCCTGGGCGGAGAGCGGACTCGCGGCGGCGAGACAGAGGAGAATGCGGGCTGCAACGGGCGCACAGCGCTGTGACATGGGGCCTCCGGGAGGACTCGACTTCGAGGGGATTGGCTGAGCCACCACGTACGGTGTCCATCCATTCCCAGTTCCGGACGTTTCCCCATGAACTGTACGGCCGATTGCAGGACTCAATTCGAGGGACAGCGCAGCTCCGCCGCAGCGTCGGCACGACCCGCTCGAGTGAGTGCCTCCTGCCGGCTGCTGCAGACGAACGCCACTCCCGGATGTATGGCTTCCGCGATATCCAGCAGCGCGAGCGCCCGTGCCGGATCTCCCGCATTCATCGCCTCTCTCGGCTCGTAGAACGCGGTCATCACGAAGAGCTGCTCCAGCAATTGCGCGGCGTTGAGTGAGGCGAGTCGATCGCCGCTGTCCGCGGCTTGCCGCTGGAGTTTGGTGACCTGCAATTCCTTGAGGGACGGCGCGAGCCTGGGCGGCTCGTGCCTGGCTCGGACCCTGGCAA
>JBDTTN010000070.1:0-9253 GCA_039930625.1 Gemmatimonadota bacterium
GCGCGTCGCGCCAGGTCCGCCAGGCGGGTCGGGTGCGCTGCATCGGGAGCCGCGACGGCGGCGAGGCTTGCGGCCACCGCCCGCGCCCAGGAAAGACTCTCGTGCCACTCCGGCGCGTCGCCACCGGTTGCCTCACACTGCTGGATCGCCTCCTCAAGTTGCGCCCGCATCGGGGTCAGTCCCTGCAGCAGCGTTCCCGCGTCATCCTCCTCCTCGAGCACACGGGCGACCGCGGTGAGGAGGTCCATGAGCCTCGCGCTGGCCTCGGTGCGGGTACTCGACACACTCCACAGCGCGTTGAGCGCGCGCCGGGCGACACGCGTGGTGTCCGCGGCTCCCGCCACGAGCTGGGCCGCCGACTGCGACTCGTGCTGCAGTTCGGTGAGACCGGCCGCGAGCGCGAGCAGCGCACCGGCCAGGTTGCCGCTGTCGACGGTCGAGACGTACCTCGGCCACAGCGGCGCCAGGGTGCGGGTGTCGTACCAGTTGAGCAGATGCCCTTCGTGGTGCTCCAGCCCCTCAGCGGTGCCGAGCAGCGCCTCAAGCGTGCCGATCAGCGCACCGGTACGGAGGTAGCCGAGGTCGTGCGCGGCCAGGGTGGAGAGCAGCCCCATCGCGATGTTGGTCGGCGAGGTGCGGTGCGCCACCATGGGCGCCGGCAGCTCCTGGAAATTGTCAGGCGGGAGCCCATGATCTTCGGGGCCCATGAAGGTTTCGAAATAGCCCCAGGTACTCCGCGCGATGGTGCGGAGCTGCATCCGCTCGTCAGCGGTGAGCTGGTGCCGCCGGGACACGACCGGCCGGCTCAACCACCAGGCGAGCACCGGTGCGACTGCCCACAGGATCAGCACCGGCGCGGCGGCAGCCAGCGCGCTGGGGCGGCCCGCGGCGACCATGGTCGCGACGACGACGGCGAGCGCCGGACTGGCCAGCATCGCGCCGAAAAAGAGCACCGCCGTCCCGCGCCCGCTCAGCCCCGTCGCCCGCGCGGCTGTCGCGGCCGCCGTCTCCCACTCCAGCAACCGCCGCTGCGTGACGATCAGGCGGATCAGGGTGAGCAGGATGGCGTGCACCATCTCGTAGGCGTGATACGCCAGAAAGGTGACGAGCAGCAGCACCTGGGCGCCCGCGGCTTCGAAGTCGTCGTCCAGCAGCCGCAGGAAGACCCGGAACGGCTGCTGCGGCGCGTGGCCGCGCAGCAGCCGCAGCAGCAGCGGGTAAATAGGAAAGGCCAGCATCCCAAGAATGCCGACTGTCCAGACCGCCGGGCTGCCGGGAAGCAGGAGCCACGCGGCAGCCAGCGCGAGCACGGTGGCCGGGGCCACCACCGTTCGCCGCAGGTTGTCGAGAATCTTCCAGCGCGAGATGAGCGGAAGGGTATTCCGTTCGAGGCCCTTGCGCGTGGGCACCACAGGGAAGAGCCAGAAGAGGATCTGCCAGTCACCGCGGGCCCAGCGATGCTGCCGCCGAGCATGGGTCAGGACGCTGGCCGGGTAGTCGTCGACGACTTCGACGTCGGTGACCAGCGCCGGCCGGGCATGCAGCCCTTCGAAGAGATCGTGCGAGAGGAGTGCGTTGTCGGGGACTCGTCCGTCGAGTGCGGCCATGAAGGCATCGACATCGTACAGCCCCTTGCCGGTGAAAATCCCTTCGCTGAACAGGTCCTGATAGGTGTCCGAAACGGCGGTGGTGTAGGGGTCGACCCCCGTATGGCCTGAGTACACCCGCGCGAACAGCGACCCCGCGGCACTCGCCATGGTGACGCTCACCCTCGGCTGCAGGATACCGTAGCCTTCGGTGACTCGTCTCAGCCGCGGATCGAAGACCGCGCGATTGAGCGGGTGCGCCATGATCCCGATCAGCTTGCGCGCCGCATCGCGCGGCAGCCGGGTGTCGCTGTCGAGAGTGAGGCAATAGCGCACCCGGCCGTCGAGCACCCCCGGATCTCCCACATGCACCGCAAAACTGGTGTCCTTTGCGCCGCGGAGGAGGCGATTGAATTCCTCGAGTTTGCCACGCTTCCGCTCCCACCCCATCCAGCAGTCTTCGGCGGGGTTCCATTTCCGCGCCCGATGAAAGAGGTGAAAGGTGTCGGGGCGGCGTCCGCCCGCAGTCGCGTTGAGCGCTTCGACACCGCTGCGTGCGGCCTCGAGGATCGCCGCGTCCTCCGGCAGCTCCTGGTGCAGCGCATCCACGAAGTCGCTCAGGATGGCGAAGTGGATGTTGGGGTCGGCATTGCCGAGCGCGAGCACTTCCAGATGCTCCAGCAGCAACCGGGTGCCTTCGACGCTCGTGAGCAGCGTCGGAATCACCACCATGGTCCGGGCCTCGGGCGGCACCCCGTCGACGGAATCGAGGCGGGGGAGCCGCCTTGGCGGAATGATCCTGGCCGCGATGCGCTGCACCACCGCCGTGGCGAGCTCGGTGGCCGGGAGCAGCAGCAACAGGGCGATGACGACGGCACCGACGGCACTCGCCTCCTGCGACGCCGCGTAGAGCAGGGCAACCCCAAGCACCAGCGCGGTCGTCAGCGCGATGGAACCGAGGTACACGCCGGTGGCCGACCTGAACATGAAGCGGCGGAACCGGGCCCCGAGCTTCGGATGATAGGCCACATCGGTTTCGAGCTCGCGCCTGCCGCGCCCGATCAGGTGGTATCCCACATGGGCGGTGCGATCCTGACTCGTGCTGCGCTCCGCCGCCTCCCTGGCGCTCTCAATGGCGCGGAGCGCGACCCTGAGCTGCGCCTCACCACTCGGTTCTGCCAGCTCCTCGACCGCCTGGCGATAGCGGTCCCGGCTCAGGAAATCCATGCGCCCGTAGACCGCGGCGGGGTCTCGGTGCAGCACCTGCTCGACGAGGCTGACGCTCTCGACATATTGCGACCAGTCGAGCGTGGCGCAGAATCTGAGGCTGGTGACGGCGTTGGCGATCGACACCTGGCCCGCGGCAAGCACCTGATGCTCGGCGCGAATGACGTCTTCGACTGTCAGACCCTGAGCGGTCAGGCGCGACTCGACAGCCGCGCGAACCGGCGCCGCCGCGGGCCCGTACTCCCGGAGCCGCTGCAGCACCTGCACCACCCAGGCGGTCTCGAGCTCCCGCGGAAGCTCCACGCGACCGCCTTCCCCACGCGCATCGAGCCGGTCAAGGAACCGGTTGGCCTCTAACCGTGCGTCGCGGCCGGCGAGCGTCTCCTCGGCCAGTCGCCGGACATTCTCGAGGAGCGCAACCTTGAGCATGATCGGCCAGGCCCACAGCTCGCCGATGGTAAGCGGGGCGACGGTCTGGTAGGCGGCCATGAACCGCGCCAACAGCGGGCGATCCAGTCGCCCATCGGTGTGCCGCACCAACTCGATAGCCATGGCATACGTGCGCGCCGCCCCGGCAAGTTGACGCGCCGCGAGCGACGGGAGGTCCTGGTGGAACGCGGGCGGGAGGTCGTGCCGGATGGCCCGGCTCTCCGACTCTATCAGGTGATAGTTGTCGAGCAGCCACTCGGCGGCAGGAGGCACGAACTCGCCCCTGTGCACGTCGTCGGCGAGCACCCGATATGCCTCACGAACGATGCGGGCGTTGTCGTCGAGCCGGCGAAAGAAGGTCCGGGTGCGACCCTGCCCGTGGCGGGCCAGGGTGAAGCTCGCGGCAAGGACTTTTGCCCGCTCCTCGAGGCGTTCGCTGCTCAGCAGCTCGGCCCGGAGCGGTGGATCGATTGCGCGCGACCGGCCCCCATTCCTCAGGCGCCGAAATAGCGATGCGGGGATAGTGTCATCCTCTCTGAAAAGCGCATGAGTGATCCGCGGCATCGAGTGCCGCGCCAACATGGCCGCGATACAACCTGCACCGGTATCGTGGTCAGGCATCGGAAAGCAAAACGGGCGCAATCGGCGTGTGCCGTTGCGCCCGCCCGCTCCAGGCCGTCGCTCCTCGACCGGAGGCGACTCCACGCGAGTCTCGTGGAGTCACTCACTGCCCTTGAGAGAATTAGTCCGGGATGCCGGATGATGCAAGGGGATTGCGAGAAGAAAGCGGCGTCTTGTCAGGGTACCCATGACGTGCTCCTCCCTCGGGACTACACCGAAGGATGGAGAACGCGATGGCGCGGTCGTCGGGTGGGTCGCCTCGCTGCAGCGCGGAAGCAGTGCGGCCGAGTGGAGTTGTCCCCCGGCTGCCGTTATCATGGGGCGACAGAAGCCACCGGTTCATGACCAGCGCCCAAGGATGCACGATGTCAGATGAGGAACTGAAGACCGAGCTCGAACGCCTCAAGGCCGAGAACGCGGCGCTCAAGAATACCGCCAGTCGTCGAGTCTACCTGAAGGTGAGCGAAAAGGGCGGAGCTTCGTTGTACGGGCTGGGACGGTTCCCGATCACGCTCTACCAGGAGCAGTGGCTCAAGGTCCTGGATATGGCCGAGGAGATCCGCACCTTCCTGCAGGAGAACAAGGCCACGCTCAAGGCCAAGGAGTAGCGGCAGGGCGGGGCATCGCTCCGCCCCGGTGCGCTAGTGCCGGTGCTCCCAGAGGTGGGCGTCATCTCCAAAGAGATTGACGTGCACCATCCAGCCGAACATGCGGCGGTGGAACTCACCCCCCGCCGCGTTGCACTCCTCCTCCGTCGAAATACTTCCCCGCACTCCGAAGCGCGGATCCCGGTTGCCCAGCGCCAGCTCATCTCCGCCACGCACTAGGCCGCTACCGGGAGGCAGGCAGAGACTGGTGTGCTGGTGCCACTGCGCGATGCTCAGTGGGATGCGCCGGTTGAGATCGTCCAGCGACATATCCGGCGACGCCGTGTACATCGCGCCGATGAGCCGCACCTTTCCGTCAGGCAGGGGAGCGTAGAGGAGTGAGGACGGTGCGGTCGGGTCGAAGGTCATGCGCGCCTTGAGCGCGTTCTTCCGCCTGGTGTAGTGGTACACCCGCTGCTTCACCTTCGGCGCGAACATCCGGTAGCCATCCTGCTCGGCCACCGAGACATCGGCGTATTGCGCGAGCGCAACCCGCGCGACCCGCACCACACTGTCGGCGCGCGCGCTATCTCCCGGCTGCACCGGCCAGGAGGGAGTCATTCGCATGTGTTTCATGCTGAGGGTGGAGTCGCCCATCCCCATGTCCATCGAGGCGCCGGCCAAGCCATGGTCGTGGCCCGCCGGCGTCTGAGCGGGAGTCCGACTCGAGGCGAGCAGAGCAAAGAGTGCGACCGCGAGGGCCGCCGGTGTCGTCCGCATTGGTTGTCCCGTGTTGGGTTCAATGCGAGGGACGGCGGCGTTGTCGGGATGTTAAGGGGCGCAGCGTGCTGCGCCCCTCGCGGCGTGCTACTGCAACACCGCCGCGGCGAATAGTGGATTGCGGGTGATCGGCAGCCACCGGCTCGCAGTGGCATGATAGATCTCCCACTCGATGGTGATCCCGCCGCTCCGAATCAACTCGGCAATTTCTTCGACACTGTTGAATCTGAATTCACTACCAGCGGAGTTGCGAACCTTGATCTCGGCCACGGGCGCCACCCTTTGGGTACGGGGTCGCCCTCTGTTGGGCAACTCTCGGACCCGAAGGGCTAAGGGATTGCGATGAAAGATCTTCCGCTCCGGATCCAGCGCCGTCGCCCGCGTGGGCCGTATGGCAGGGTGCACCGCATTGCAGTTCCAGCGGGAGCGGGGGGAGGGGTATCACCATCCGCAGCCGCGCTCCGCCCCCATCTCGTGTGGCCGCCGTCACCACCCGGTGCCTCCCTTTCGGACAGGCGGGCCGTCGCGTCAGTGAGTGGCCCGGTCGGTCGAGCCAGTCAGCAGCGCCACCAGCGCGGTCACCTCAACCGGCGACAGGCCGAGATCAGGCATCCGCACCGGATAGTCACCGACCTTGGGCAGGCTTGAGGGATTGGTGAGTCGCTGACGCACATAGGCCGCGTCGAGTCGGCGGCCCGTCAACTCGGGTGCCTCGTTCACGACTTTGTTCGTCGCGGCAAATTCGGGGACATCTCCATTCACATGACAGGTGCCGCAGCCCTTCGCTACAAACAGCCGGTGGCCACGATCAGCATCGGCAAGCACCGGCCCAGCCCCGCCGCTGTGAATCACCGGGATCGACATCAGGGTGAGATCGCCCCAGCCGTTGGCGCTGAATCCGCTCCTGATTCCGAGTGACATGCGGTCGGTGTCCGGCACCCGGATGGTTGCCGTGTAGTGACCGGCGCTGGAGCCGGCAGAACTCGCGATGGTCATCGGAGTCGCCGCGGCGGGGCTCCCACCAGCCTGCACCACGACGCTCCCATTGAGACCGGTCAGCAGCGAGACGCCGTGTTGCCGGACCACATATTCGATACGGTAGGTGGCGCCGGCCTCCAGATAGTCGGGAGGATTCACGACGGTGATCACCGCCCATCCTCCCACCGCCAGGTACGAACCGAGTCCAGCGATTCCAGCCAGCACGACCTTGTGCAGAACGAGCATAGCATCCTCCGGAATGGGTACGGTGGTAGGATGCCGACAGGGGGGGCGGGGGTTTGAGCGGCGACACAGAGGGCGCGGGGAACAGGAAGGTGATGCACACGGAGGCACGGAGGTGTGGGGGCCAGCATCCCGCCCGCGCTGGCGCCCCGCGCAGTTCGCGATGAGATTCAAGGCAAGCCGCCCGCCACTCTCCCACAACTCCACGCTCATGCGCCGATACTCTGCCGCTCTTCTGGCCGCGCTCTGCCTCGCCGCCGCTCCCGTCCGCGCTCAGACCCTCCCGGTCGAGGATCCCGTGCTCCGCCGCATCTGGTCTCTCGGCATGGACAGCTCGCACACCGAGGCGCTCGCCCAGGTGCTCTTCGATTCCATCGGACCCCGAATGACTGGGACGGCGGGGCAGAAGAGCGGCAACGACTGGCTGGTGCGCACCTACGAGAGCTGGGGTATCGCCGCCCGGCTGGAGAAGACCGGCACCTGGCGTGGCTGGCGCCGAGGCTATTCGCATATCGACTTGATCGCCCCGCGGGTGCGGACCCTCGAAGGGACCATGCTCGGGTTCAGCCCCGGCACCGCGGGGAAGCCGCTCACCGCCGCACCGATCATTCTGCCGCGCTTCGCGGACAGCACCGAATTCGTGCGCTGGCTGCCCAAGGCGCGCGGTCGTCTGATCCTGGTCTCCGCGCCGCAGCCCACCTGCCGAGCGACCGATGACTGGACTGCGCAGGCGACTCCGGCCTCCAAGGAGAGGATGGATTCCCTCCGCGCCCAGGTCAGGCGCGAATGGGCCAACCCCGACGTTCGCGGGACCGGGTACAGCCTCGCGCTCGGAACCGGCGAACTCGGCCTCCGGCTGGAGGCGGCGGGAGCGGCCGGGGTGATCACCTCCCGGTCGAAGGATGCGTGGGGGACCATCGAGATCTTCGACAGTTACAACAAGCGGGCGCCCGCGATCGCGCTCTCCTGTGAGGACTACGGGCTGGTCTTCCGTCTCACTGAGCACCACCAGGGACCGATGCTCCGGCTCGACCTCGATGCGCAGCGGCTGCCGGAGCGGCCGATCTTCAACACGATCGCGACCATCCCCGGGGAACTCGGCAATGAGTACGTGATGCTCTCGGCACACTTCGATTCCTGGGACGGCTCTTCCGGCGCGACCGACAACGGCACCGGGACGATCATGATGATGGAAGCGATGCGCATCCTGAAGCAGGCGTATCCGAAGCCGCACCGCACCATCCTCGTCGGGCACTGGACTTCGGAGGAAAACGGTCTGGTGGGTTCACGCGCCTTTTCGGAGGATCATCCCGAGGTGCTGGAGGGGTTGATGGCGCTGATGAACCAGGACAACGGCACCGGACGGGTGGTGCGTATGGCTGCGGCTGGCCTTCCGAACGCCGCGCGCCACATCGAGGGATGGCTGGGGATGATCCCGACGGAGCTGCGCCAGCAAATCACCTTCGCCGGGGTGGGAACCCCGTCAGGCGGTGGCAGTGACGATGCCTCCTTCGCCTGCCATGGGCTGCCCGCCTTCAGTCTGGGCGGACAGGGATGGAGCTACGGCAACTACACCTGGCACACCAACCGCGACACCTACGACAAGATCGTGTTCGATGATCTGCGCGGGAACGCCACGCTCGTCGCGATGCTGGTCTACCTCACCTCCGAGGACTCGACCCGGATTACCCTGGGCCGGGTGGATTTGCCGACAGTCGCGGCGCAGGCGGAGGCGGCGGGGCAGGGCGCAGGAGGCAGGCCGATTCCGCGGGCCTGGCCAGAGTGCACCCTGGCGCCACGGACGACGAATCCGCGACTCAAATAGGAACGGAAGCATCCTGCAGGGTGTGTGGGCCCCCTTCTTGCCCATGAAACCGATGGATAGTGCTTTGACGTAGCGTTGCCAGTACCAGCGGCCAGAACCGCCGCCTGGATGCCCGAATTCTGCCTCCTGGGGAGCCACTCCATGCCTTCGAATCGCTCGGTGGGCCGCCGTGTTGTGGCCCTGCTGGCCACTTTGGCGCTGCTGCCCGGAATGGCGTGGTCGCAGGCAGGGACTACCGACGCCCCGGCGGCCAAGCCCATTGCAGTGATTCCGGCAGCCCCACCGGCCCCGCCCGAGGCGGTTACGGCGTTCCGCAGGCTGCTGGCGGTCCACTACGTCACGCCGATCGACAGCAACACACTGGCGCGGGCTGCCACCATGCAGGACCTGCTCGCGCTGGTCCGGACCGATCCCTTCACGGATGTCTACTCGCCGGCGCGCTGGCAGTCGTTCGCCGTCGCGCTGGGCCAGTCGTTCGGCGGCATAGGCGCAGTGCTCGGGCGCATCCGGGACACCCTGGTGCTTGGCGACGTGCTCCCTGACGGACCGGCTTCCGAGGCGGGACTCGAGATCCGCGACCGGATCGTGAGCATCGATGACAGCGCGATCGTCGGCTGGTCGCTTTCCCACGCCGTGAGTCGTATCCGCGGGGCGCCAGGCAGCACGGTGAGCCTCGGGATTGTCCGGCGGGGCGAAGCGAAGACCCTGATCCGGGTGCTCCGCGCGAGCGTGCAGTCGCCGAGTGTGCCGGCGGCGAGCCTCTCTCCCAACGGCCTTGGCATCATTACGCTGAGCCAGTTCGGTCCCGACCTCTCGGCCAATCTGGTCCAGACGATCGACCGGATGCGGGCCCACGGGCTCAAGAGTCTGATTCTCGATCTGCGCGGCAATCCCGGCGGGTTGCTCGAGGAGGCGATCCGGGTCTCCAACCTCTTTCTGCCGCAGGGCAGTCTGCTGGTCGAGACCCGCTATCGGGG
>JBDTTN010000071.1:0-9248 GCA_039930625.1 Gemmatimonadota bacterium
GCGGAGCGGGAACGCCGGGTTGCCGCCGCCTTCCAACGGCTGCAGGGAGAGCTGCATTCGAGCCTGAGAAGCGCAGACCGGCTCGCTGAACAGGCAGTGAAATGGGCGGACGGGGATCGGGCTGCGGCATTCGACCTCCTGGATCGGGCGCGCCCGCGGGGCGGGGTCGAGACCGCGATTGCCATCCTTGAGCCGACCGGAGTCCCCTGGGCCTGGGCGGGGCGCCACCGCCTGGTACCGGAGGCAGATGGCGACTCGATCGCCGCTCGGTTCAGCCGATTCTACGCCACACTCGAGAGCCGCCGGCACAGCAGTTCCGGCCGGGTGGTCGTGGCCAGTGTGCTTGTCTGGGCCGATTCCGCGGTGCCGAACCCGGAGCGGAGTCTCGCCGCGCGGTTCGGTGCCTCCGCCGGCGTCCAGTTGCGAATCTTCCCGCCCGGTCTCGCGGCGCGGGGCAGCGACATCTTCGACTACACCGAGCCCACTACGGTCGGAGATCGCCTGCTGTTCAGCCTGCAGCCGGTGCCGCCCAACCAGAGCGTCGCTCTGCATGCGGTCACCGATCAGGCCAGCGCCTGGGTCGGCTGGGCCATCCTGCTGCTGCTTGCGATTGGACTGGTGTCGGCCCGTTCCCCGCCGGAGCGGGTGGTCCTCGTCCTCGGGGCAGTCTGGTGCCTGGTCCGGGCCCCGTTAGGCGCGAGCGTCGGGCTCGACGACCTCTTCTCTCCCGCCACCTTCTTCCGCGGCTATCTCCGCCCGCTGTCGGGCTCGGCCGGGAATCTCCTGGTCACCGGCATCGCGCTGCAGCTCTTCGCCATCTGGCTCTGGGGACAGCGGCCGGCGCGGCGGTGGTGGTCGCTTCCGCTCGGGGTGGCGCTGCTGATCGGCGCGCCCTACTTCGTGAACGACCTCGGCCGAGGCATCACCCCGCCGGTGAGCGGCGTCACGACCTCGCTCTGGGTGACCTGGCAGGTCACGCTCACCGTGGCCACATCGGCATTCATTCTGCTCGCGGCGGCGCTCTTCCGTGGCGAGGATGATAACGCCGGCAGCGTGTGGGGGGTGTCGATCGGTGTGGTGATCGCCCTGGCCGCCGCGGTCGTGGGTGTGCTCGTCTGGCAGCCGAAGCTGGGCTGGCCTGAGTGGTACACCTTCCTCTGGGCGCCGGCGCTGCTGCTCGTGGCGCGGCCCGCGCCGCGCTGGGCGGCGATCCTGGGGACCGCCATCGTCGCCGGGACGGCGGCGGCGCTGGTCACCTGGGGTGCCGAGATCAACGGCCGGATCCTGGCGGCGCAGCGGGATCTTGCGCGCCTCGGTGATGTCGAGGATCCGCTCGCGCAGCCGCTGCTCGAGCGGCTCGGCGATCAGGTGCGCCAGGGCGCCGAACCGACGGCCGCGTCAGGCATGTATGTGCTCTGGCGCGCATCGGATCTGGCGGGCCAGGAGTTTCCGGTGCGACTGGCGCTGTGGGAGCACGACGGCACCCGTCAGGCGGAGCTTTCACTCGACTCGCTCGATCTTCCGACGCCACTCCTCGCCGCGCTGGTGAAGGGCTTCGATTCAACCACCAGCCGGAAGGTGGTCCCGCTCTCGCGGGTACCTGGACGTCACTATGTACTGCTCCAGCATCTGCCGAGTGGCCGTATCCTGACCGCCGCCGTGGGCCCGAGGACTCGACTTCTCGCACCGGCTCGGCTGGCGCGGCTGCTGCGGCCGCCATCGGAGGGGCCGCCGCTCTACGATTTGTCGCTGTCGCCGCCATTTACCCGTGGCCTGGTGAGCGCGTCGAGCGGCCGATGGTGGCGCACCGGATCCGAGGTGCGCACCGAGCGGCAGATCGATCTCTCCGACGGGAGCCGGGTCATTCATGCGGAGGTGCAGCTGCGTCCACTGCCAATGCTGCTGGTTCGGGGGGCGCTGCTGGTCTCAATCGACGCGCTGGTACTGGCGCTCCTCTGGCTGCTGGCGACGCTGCGACTGCCGACGCTCCGACAGCGGCTCAGCCTCCGGCGACTCGCCCGTTCGTTCCAGGTGCGCCTCGCGGTGGCGCTCGCACTGTTCTTCGTGGTTCCCGCCGTCGGCTTCACGATCTGGGGCCTGGGCCGCCTGACGGCGGAATCCGATCGCACCCGCGACCTGCTGATCACCGCCGTGCTCCGCGACGCCGTGCTCACCGCGGGGAGCCTGTTGCAGGAACCCGCAGACTATCTGTCCGAGGGGCTGGCGGATCTCTCCAACCGGCTCGACGCCGACCTGGTGCTCTATAGTGGAGGGCGACTGGTTGCGGCGAGTGCGCCGCTGCTCGAAGATCTCGGACTGATCGAGCCACTGCTCGATGCCAAGGTCTACCCGCGAATGGCGCTCGGCGACGAGTTCGAACTCACCCGGCCCGCGACCACGTACGTGGCCCCGGTGCGGGTCGGCTATCGGGTCGCCCAGGCGGGGCCGCCGGGCGGCGTCGGCATTCTCGCGACACCCCAACTCGCCTACGACTGGAGCCGAAGCCAGGACCAGCGCGAACTCACCTTTCTCCTGCTGCTCGCGACGCTCGCCGGCCTGAGCGCGGCGCTGCTCGGTGCCCAGATCGCGGCGCGGGCGCTCTCCCGCCCGGTCGCCGACTTGCGCCGCTCCGCGGCCGCGCTGGGCCAGGGGTTGCCGATGCCTGAGGTGCAGGCCCCACCGGCGGAGTTCGAGCGTGTCTTCGGTGCGTTCACCCGGATGGCGGAGGACATCCGCGCCAGTCAGGCGGCGCTGGACAGCGCCCGCCAGCGCACCGCCGCAGTGCTCGCCAATGTGGCGACTGCCGTGGTGGCGCTCGACCCGGACGGGGCGGTACTGCTGGCGAATGCGCGCGCGCGCCAGCTGCTCGGCGTGGAGCTGGCCGAGGGTGAACGCTTCGCACAGGCGCTTGAGTCGAGCTGGGCGCCGCTCATTGTGGTGGTGAGCGGCTTCCTTTCGAGCCGGGACCTCGATCGTGCGATCGAAGTGGAGGTCGGCACTCGAACCTATCGGGTGCAGCTCGCCCGGCTGGGCACCGCTCCCGGTGGATCGGTGCTCGCGCTCGATGACCTGACCGAGGTGACGCAGGCGGCCCGAGTCCTCGCCTGGGGCGAGATGGCACGACAGGTCGCGCATGAGATCAAGAACCCGCTCACCCCGATTCGCCTCGGCGTTCAGCACCTGCGTCGGGTGCGACGGGAGCGGCCGGCGGAGTTCGACCAGATTCTGGAGGAGACCTCGAACCGCATCCTCTCCGAAATCGATCGGCTCGACACGATTGCCCGCGCGTTCAGCCGCTTCGGGCTCCCGGGACATCTGGTGGCGCCACTCGATCAAGTGGACCTCTCCGCCGCAGCGCGGGAGGTCGCGGGGCTCTATCGGCTCACCGCCGGCGGCACCACGGTGGATGTCGAAGGGCCGGAACTGGTGCGTGTCCCGGCGCGTTTGGATGAGATCAAGGAAGTGCTCGGCAATCTGCTGGAGAACGCCCGGAGCGCGGGGGCGCATCGAGTCATCGTCCGGGTGAACGCCGGTGGATTTGTCGTGCAGGACGACGGCCGCGGGATTTCCGTCGAGCTCCTGCCCCGGATCTTCGAGCCGCGATTCTCGACCACCACATCGGGGTCCGGTCTCGGGCTCGCGATTGTGCGACGGCTGGTCGAAGGCTGGGGTGCGACGGTCGACGTAGCCAGCGTCGTCGGGAGCGGAACGACGGTGGCAATCCGCTGGAGCTGAGGTGGTTGCGGGAATGGCTCCCGACAGCCATCCTGGCGCGGGCCCGGACAGGGCCCATCAGGGCGATTGTTAATGGTGCCAGGGACGGTGCCAGGGTTCGGCCCGACTCCTGCGTTTTGAGCGCGGGGACTCCCGAATTCATTCCGAGTGCCGTCCAGAGGGTGCCGATAATGAATCCAGAACCAATTCCTCAGGACCTGCTGGCCGTTCACGACCTGCTGCGGGAAACCCTTGGCAATGCAAGGGATAACGGCGGGCCGTTCCAGTACGGCGTTGCGGTTTTCCCCCGTACTGGGCGATTTGGCGCTCCCGTATTCGGGATCGCCACCAGTGGCGGCGAGTCCACAGTGCTGACCTACCGAATGCTACAATCGCTGGTGGAACTGCCCGTCTACATCTCGGGTCGAGTGCCTGCCACGATTCGGGAAGGATTGAGCTATGGTCCCCCCAGGGTCATTCCGCTGGCACTGCTCGACCAGCCGGTCCTTCGAGTTGGATTCACCTGCTGCATCGGCGCGAGCCGGGATGATCTGGATCGAACGCAGCCGCTGGAAACGAGCGTATTCGCCGGAGACCTGACGGCTCCGATCATCCTGCTCCTGGACGTCCGTCCGGACGGCTGGCCCCACTGAGATAGCAGTCAGCAGCGCTGGACAGTGACCAGTTCGAGTGAGAAGGGCGCGCCGATGGCGCGCCCTTTCTGCATCTCTCCGCGTATTCCGGCGCCGCCCGGTCACATTTCGATGCCGCGCACGAACTGCCTCGCAGCGATCATGTGTGGTCCCCACTCGGAGACCCCCATGCTCGCACGCGTCCGTTCCGCCGCGGTCCTCGGTATCGATGCCTATCTGGTGGACGTGGAGGCGGATCTGGCGAACGGCCTCCCCGCCTTCAATACGGTGGGCCTGCCGCAGGGCGCGGTGAAGGAGGGGCGGGAACGGGTGCACGCCGCGATCACCAACGCCGGCTTCGTTTCGCCGCTGAAGCGGATCACGATCAATCTCGCGCCGGCGGACATCAAGAAGGACGGCTCGGGTTTCGATCTTCCCATCGCAATCGCGATTCTGCTAGCGAGTGAGCAGCTCCCTTCCGCCGTGCTGGAGGGGTTCCTGCTGCTGGGAGAGCTCGGGCTCGAAGGTGACCTGCGGCCGGTGCGCGGGGCCATCTCGGTGGCGCTTGCCGCGCGACGGGCGGGGTTGAGGGGACTGATCCTTCCGGACGGGAATGCCGCGGAGGCGGCCGCGGTGGAGGGAGTCACGGTGTTCGGGGCTTCGAGCCTGGCGGAGGTCACCCGTCACCTCACCGACGAATGCCCGCTGCTGCCACGCCGCTGCGATGTGGCATCGCTGCTGGCGCAGCCGGCGCTGGAGGCGGTGGACTTCTCCGATGTCCGTGGTCAGCCGGCGGCAAAGCGCGCCCTCGAAGTGGCCGCCGCCGGCAGTCACAACATCCTGCTCATCGGGCCGCCCGGCTCCGGCAAGACGATGCTCGCACGGCGGCTTCCCACGATTCTCCCCTCGCTGACCATCGACGAGGCACTCGAGACCACCCGAATTCACAGCGTAGCGGGCCTGCTGGCGCCAGGCCGTGCCTTGCTCACGGTGCGGCCCTTCCGCGCCCCGCACCACACCATCAGCGATGCCGGGCTGATCGGGGGCGGTTCCACCCCTCGGCCGGGCGAGGTCAGCCTGGCGCACGACGGGGTGCTCTTCCTCGATGAATTGCCGGAGTTCCGCAGGAATGTGCTCGAGGTGCTGCGGCAGCCGCTGGAAGACGGCCATGTCACCCTGAGCCGCGCTGCGATCAGCCTGACTTACCCGGCGCGCTTCACCCTGGTGGCGGCGATGAATCCCTGTCCGTGCGGTCATCAGGGTGACACTCTGCGCCGCTGCGGCTGTGATCCCGTCAGTGTCCAGCGGTACCTGTCGCGGATCTCGGGACCGCTGCTGGACCGCATCGACCTTCACCTGCGCGTGCCCGCCGTGCATCCCTCCGAACTGTCGGGCGACAAAGTGGAGGAACCGAGCGCACTCGTCCGCGCCAGAGTGCAGGAGGCGCGGGAGCGCCAGCGGCTGCGCTTCGCGGGGCAGGGCCCCCTGCACGCCAACGCCCACATGGGCCCGCGCGAACTCCGGCGTCACTGCCGTCTGGACCGCGCCTCGGAGGACTTGCTTCGGTCCGCGATGTCACGCCTCGGCCTCTCGGCCCGGGCCTTCCACCGGGTCCTCAAGGTGGCCCGGACGGTCGCGGATCTGGCGGGAGCGGATGAGGTGGGGGCCGCGCATCTGGGTGAGGCGATTCAATATCGGACACTCGATCGGAACGGCACCGCCGCCGCGAACGCAGGTTGATCTCTGCGAGGCACTCAGCCCTTCCCGCCGCTCACCCGAATCGGTACGTTGCAGCATCTCCTCTCACACCACCTGAGTGCGCCGACCAATTCTGCCGCTTGCCGCGCTGCTGCCGGCATTGCTTTCGTGTACCGCGATGGGGGCCTGGCTATACGACGACCCGTCCTTCGCCCTGCGCTCCGTCACGGTGCGCCGGGGGACTCCCGGTGCGTCCCAGTCCGATTCACTCGATCTCGTGTACGTCGGCTGTAACCGGAACGACTACGACCTGCTGGGTGAAGGCTTCACGGCGCTGCTCGCCGTGGGTGGCCAGACCATCGGCGAGGGAGCCAGGGCGCAGCCCATCCTCCTGGCCACCCGGGACAGCAGCAGTTTCACGGTGACGGTTCCGCTGCAGCGCGAAGACTTCGCGACTCATGGCACGCGGGCGCCGTTCGAGCTGAGCTCCCACAGTATGGTGCACACCCCGATGGGTGATCGCCCGGTGGCATTCACCGTGCACGGCCGGGTGGACCTCAGCGACACCACGGCGCGCTGGGCCGCCGAAGGTGGACCGGTCTGCCGTCCGGGTGTCTCGCAGTTGCCAGGCATGTTCGACCGCCGGGTGCCGCTGGTACCACCGAAGGATCAGCCGCCGCGCATGCCGGCGGGACCCGGGCCCGGCGGCAACCCCACTCCCTGACGGGCGGTTCGGCGACGCCCGCTCACAGCAGGACGGATATGCGCCCGATTCGCCGGTGGGGTCTCGTCCCCACGCTGCTGATCGCACCCTGCCTCCTCGCGGCGCAGGCGCCGGTCATCACGCCGGCCGGCGATCCGTCGGTGAAGGCGGACACCATCTACGCACTGGCCGTCGACTCCGCCAAGTACCCGGATGAACCGTACGTCGTGCTGCTGGACGATGGCGTGGTCCGCTACGAGGCTGATGGACGCGGGTCACGCACCTACCGGACGATCGTGCAGATCCTGCAGGCGGATGCCGTCGACGACTGGGCCGAGCGGCAGTTCTCCTACTCGCCCGGGCATGAGAAGCTGACGGTCAACTGGGTACGGGTCGTTCGCCCGGATGGCTCGGTTGTGAGTGAGGCACCGACCCAGGTTCAGGATGCCGACGTTCCGGCCACGCTGGGAGACCCCGTGTATAGCGACCGGAAGGTCCGGCGGTACTCGCTGAGCGGGGTTGCGCCCGGCACAATCGTGGACTACAGCTACACCGTCGAAGAGCTCAAGCCGTTCCTCCCTGGCGATTTCTACCGGAGCTGGAGCGTGCACAACGCTCACCTGACCCGCCGCTCCCGCTACATCCTCGACCTGCCGAGCGGATTCACTCCGCACCTCATCGAGCGCAATCTGACCTTTGCGCGCCAGACTCGGGAGGTGCGTGGCCGCCGGGTGTCGACCTGGGCCACGCAAGATGTGCCGAAGCCGCCTAGCGAGGAGTTCGCCAGCGACTCGAACGGCGTGCTGATGAGTATCGAGGTCGGGGGCGCCCTGAGCTGGAGCGCGATCGGCCGGTGGTACGCCGGTCTGGCCAAGGGGCGATACACGCTCACACCGGAGATTACCGCGAAGCTTCCGGGGCTGCTCGCGGCCACCCACAGCGCGGACGACACACTGCGCGCCCTGCAGCGGTACGTGGCGCAGGACATCCGCTACGTGTCGATCAGCCTCGGCCTCGGCGGCTATCAGCCCAGGACGCCGGCGGATGTGGTGTCCACCGGCTACGGCGATTGCAAGGACAAAGCGACTCTGTTTGTCGCGCTGGCGACGGCACTCGGCTTCCACGTTTACCCGGTGCTGCTCAGCGCGGGCGGGGACGTGACTCGGGGCATTCCGTCGATTCAGCAGTTCGACCACGCGATTGCCGCGGTCGACCGCCCCACCGGTCGCATCTATGTGGACCTCACCTCGGACCTCACGCCGTTCGGCGAGCTGCCGCCCTCGGATCAGGGCGAGTTCGCCCTGGTGGTTCACCCCGATGGCGTCACGGAAGAGGCGACGCTGCCCCTCGCCGAGGTGGGGGACAATCTCTCTGAGACCTACATCGTCGGGACCCTGTCGCCGGAAGGCACGATTACGGCTTCGTACCTGGAGCGGGGGCGCGGCAGCCGGCAGTATTCGCTCCGGAGCCTGTTCACAGCGCCTGTCGATTCGGCCCATCGCGCCGACTTCGCGCGGGCCATCGCCTCGAAACTCTATCCCGGGGCGAGCGCGGACAGCCTGCAGATCTTCGATGGACGTGACCTGCTGGCCGATACCCGCGTGGCGCTCCGCATCGTCAATGGCCACGCCGCCCGGCCGACCGGACCGACCCGCAAGACGGTAATTCTCACCCTGCCGGTCGGCTCGATGCGCACGATGGCGGATGCCGCCACGGCACTGGAGGCCAAGGGCACGCGGGTGTATGGGATCGATGCCGGCAAGGTGATCGGCCCGACGACCGGACTGACCGAGCTCACCCTCACGCTGCCGCCCGGCTGGCAGGCGGAGCTCCCGCCGTCGCTGAAGGTGGAAGGCAAGTGGGGTTCCTACGAATCGCGCTACGAACAGCAGGGACAGACACTGAGGGTGCTGCGCCGTCTCCAGGGCGCCCGAGGCAACTACCCGCCAGAGGACCTCTACGACCTGACGGCATGGCTGCGGGCGATGGCCAAGGACGACGTCCCCTACCTCGTGCTCGAGACCGGCGGCACGCCCTAGCGGCGAGTGGAAGCCGCGCGAGGTGTCAGGTACGAGCTGCCCGCTCGAGACGATCGCGAATGCCATCCCACGCTGCCGTCGCCGGCGGCGCCTCGACGAGGATTACGGTCGCCCCTGCGGCATCCAGCCGGTGGAGGGCGTCGTACAGCTCATGGGCATACTGCGCCGCGTCGTTCGGCAGGGTGATGACCATGCTGGTCCCCTCCGGCGGCGCCGCGGATCGCATCAGGGCGCCGATGCGGGCTCCGGCCTCGATACTCGATGGCATCGGGCCCTCCCGGGACAACAGGATCAGCCGAGCCTTGGGTGCGTAGTGACGGTCCAGCATGCCCGGAGAGGGGCGGGGAGCGTCCGCCTCACTCGGCGCCGCGGCCAGGTTCACCGTGCCGATCTCCTCTTCCAGCTCGTCGCGACTGATCATGCCGGGCCTGAGCAGGGTGGGTTCGGCGCCGGAGAGGTCGA